>JANOOP010000348.1:0-13799 GCA_031421415.1 Candidatus Eiseniibacteriota bacterium | reverse complement strand
CCCCCCCCTCCCCTCCCCTCTTCCGATGACCTCGGGCTAGAACTGGACCTTGGGTGCTACCTTCGCCTCGTTCGGAACCTCGAACAGCGTTGCCTTCTCGAAGTTGAACATTCCTGCGACCATGGTGGCGGGGAACTGGCGGATGCGGATGTTGTACTTCTGGACGGTTTCGTTGTAGCGCATCCGTTCGGTCGCGATGCGGTTTTCCGTGCCGGCCAGTTCGTCTTGTAGGCGCATGAAGTTTTCGCCCGATTTCAGCTGGGGGTAGTTCTCCACCACCACGAGGAGGCGGGCCAGGGCTCCGGATAGTTCGTTGTTGGCGGCGATCTTTTCGGGGATGGTGGTGGCTCCTCCGATCCGCGCGCGCGCGGCGGCGATCGCGGTGAAAATCGTCGTCTCCTGCTTCGCGTAGCCCTTCACCGTTTCCACGTAGTTCGGAATGAGATCGAACCGGCGCTGCAGCTGATTCTCGACCTGCGCCCAGGCGGTGCGCGTGCCCTCCTGCTGCGCGACCAGGTCGTTGTAGACCCCGCGGATCCAGCCCCCCACGAGAAGCGCCCCGAGCAGGAGCGCGCCCAGGACGATCAGGACCACCGACCAAGGACTCTTTCCCGATGCCATCGTGATTCCCCCCTCCATTTCTAGGACTTCCGTTCCGGCGTCGCGTCCAGATGCTCCGCCGCTTCGAGCAATCGATGCACCACGTCGCTCGCCACGGCGAAGAGCGCCGACGACTCGATCGGCGGCCGCTCGCCGGGCGGCATGAGAATCTGATGAAGCGCGTCCACGGAGATGCCGAACCGGGCCGACGATCGGACGGCCAGATCGTGCCTCGCCGCTGGAATCGCCTCTCCGGCCAGGTGGAGAAGCCCCGAGGTCGACGCCGCGATGGCGGTCCCCGCGCGCATCGCCCAGTGCCGTGCGCCGATCGGAGTCCGGGCGGCGTCGAGATACGACCACGCCAGCGCCAGGCTCTGGGTCCGGAGCGTTCGCTCCACCTGGAGCCGAAGGGCGTGACGGTCGATCGCGATGGCCGCGAATGGATCGGGCCCGTGCAGCGCCTCGTGGTGCGCGCGGATCAGCGTGTACTCCAGCGGAAAGGTGTCGCGCGACGTCTCGAGAATTTCGCGCGTCAGGAGAAGCGGCCGCACCAGCCTCCGATTCTTCCAGGCGCGCTGCGCGGAGCGGAGCGATTCCAGGAGCGCGGCGTCGAGCGTCGCGAAGACGAAGGCCACGTTCAGATCGGACCGATCCTGCTTGAAGGTCCCCATGGCGGCGCTCCCCGTAGAGCGTCGCGTTCTCCAGTTTGTCGCCGACGGCGCTCCGGGCGGCTTCCACCGCCTCCCGGGCCGCGGCCTTCGGATCGAATGTTCGCCAGCCCATCTAGAACCCTCCGCTCGCGCCGCCGCCGCCGCTGCGCCCACCGCCGAATCCACCGAACCCTCCACCGCCTCCACCCCCACCTCCGCCGAAGCCTCCCATGCCGCCCGAGCCGCCGCCGAAGCCTCCCCACGGATCGTGGGAGCCCCTTCGACCCGCTCTCCAGTCTCGATAGGGACCGTGGCCCCCGAAGCGGGACGCGGCGCGCGACGCGGCCATGACGAAGAGCAGCATCGTCACGAACATGACGAGAAGCACCCAGGCGGGGGCCTCCTTCCCGCTCCGACCATCCACGGGGGGAGAAATGCTCCCCACGATCGTCACCCCGCGCTCGGCCGCGATCACGCCGGCGACAGCGCGCGCCCCGGCCAGAAGCCCGGGGCCGTAGCGTCCGGCGGAGAGATCGGGGCCCATCACGCGCCGCACGATCGCGCCGCAGCGCCCGTCGGGGAGCACTCCCTCGACCCCGTAGCCCGGCTCGATCCGCACCTTCCGCTCGGCGAGCGCGAGGAGGATGAGAACGCCGTCGTCGTGCCCCTGACGCCCCACGCCCCACTGCCTGAAGAGGGCCGTGGCGACCGGGTCGATCGTCTCTCCGCCGAGATCGCGAAGCGTGACCACGGCGAGTTCGGCGCCCGTCTTCTCGCGCAATTCCGTCGCGAGCGACGCGATCGAGTCGGCCGAGGCCGGGTCGACGATCTCCGCGAAATCGCTCAGGTAGCCGCGCGATTCCGGGAACGGCTGCCCCGCCGACCGCGCCGGACCGGCCGGCGCGGTCGCGAGAAGCGCGAGCCCCGCCAGCAGCATGGCCGCGGCGAAGCCGAGGCGGCGGGAGTTACCCGAGCCGTCCCCGCGGACGTCAGCTTGTGCGGCGATTCGTGAACTGGAGATCAATGCCGAAGTCCTGGGTCTTCAGTTGCTGCATGATCTCCTGAAGGTCGTCGCGCTTCTTCCCCGAGATGCGAACCTGGTCTTCCTGGATCGCCGCCTGGACCTTCACACCGGTTCCCTTGATGAATTTCACGATCTCCTTCGCCTTCTCCGAGGCGATCCCCTTCTTGATCGTCACGACCTGGCGGACCGAGCCCTTGGTCGCCGGCTGGATCGCGCCGTAGTCGAGCGCCTTCAGCGAGACGCCACGCTTCACGAGTTTCATCTGCACGATATCGATCACCGCCTTCAGCTTCGTTTCGTCATCCGAAGTCAGCGTCAGGATTTCCTTCTCCAGCGTGATGTCGCTGACGCTTCCCTTGAAATCGAAGCGCTGGCGGATCTCCTTGATCGCCTGCTGGACGGCATTCGACACCTCCATCAGGTCGACCTCGGAGACGACGTCGAACGAGTTGTCCGCGGCCATGGCCGTCGCTCCTTGCGTGGGTGGTCCTCCGGCGCCTCCGGCACGGAGATAACGAAACGGGAAGCGTCGCCGCGGGGCGTCCGCTTCCCGTCTGTACTGCACGCTACTCTATGCGATTGGCGAGTTCCCGATCATTGCAAGTAGCGGTGGCCCAGCGAACCGGACCAGAACGGCGTTGGCTTAGTGAGTCGTGCCTGCCGCCGCCGCCGCCGAATCCGGGGCCGCCATGGTGGCCGTAGTGTCCATCGCCATCCCGCCATCAGCCGGGGTGGTGGTCTCCATGCCGCTCGTAGCGCCTTCCGTCGCCGGCGCCTCCTCCTTCTTGTTACAACCCAACGCGAAAACGAGCGCGAGGGCGAACACGAAAACGAGCGCCACGGTAAGAAGCTTCTTCATTTTGCTATCACCTCCCTTCCCTTGAATGATTTTTTTGACAATCACAAAGGACTCCAGAGCCCATTCCCCGATAAAGCAAAACACCACTGCGAACAGCGGTGCCGGGTGAGGTCTGCATCGATCTTCAATCCCTTCCTGGGACAAGCCCTTAGCGGCCTCCCAAAACTAAACCGCGCTGGACGGTAAGGGCTCCGCCAGGGGGTGTCAAGGTCGATTTTGGCTACAGGGCGGCGAGGGCGCGATCCAGGTCGTCCTGCAGATCGGCGAGATCTTCGATCCCGACGGAAATCCTTACCAAGCCGTCGGTTAGGCCTGCCTTTTCGCGCTCCACCCGGGGGACGGAGGCGTGGGTCATGGTGGCCGGGTGGCTGATCAGGCTCTCGACGCCGCCCAGGCTCTCGGCCAGGGCGAAGAGACGCGTCCCTTTGAGGACCGTGGCCCCCCGCTCCAGGCTTCCCGTGTCGAAGGCGATCATGCCGCCGAAACCCGAAGCCTGGCGCTGGTGGAGCTCATGGCCGGGGTGCGTCGGGAGCCCTGGGTAGTATACCTTTTTCAGCTGGGGATGCTTGGCCAGCCACGCCGCGATGACCCGGGCGTTGGCGTCGTGGCGCTCCATCCGGACCGGCAGCGTCTTCAGCCCGCGGAGGACCAGCCAGCAGTCGAAGGGGCCCGGGACGGCGCCCACCGCGTTCTGGAGAAACTGGACCCGCTCGGTGATCGCCGGCTCGTTCGAGACGATCGCCCCTCCGACCATGTCGCTGTGGCCGTTCAGGTACTTGGTCGTGCTGTGGACAACCACGTGGGCCCCCAGCTCGAGCGGACGCTGGAAGTAGGGCGTCATGAAGGTGTTGTCGACGCAGAGCCAGGCGCCTTTCGACCGCGCGAGATAGGCGAGCGCGCGGAGGTCGGAGACGATCATCGACGGGTTGGTCGGCGTTTCCACGAAGAGGAGCTTCGTGTTCGGCTTCCAGGCGGCCTCGACCGCGGCGACATCGGCGGTATTGACGTAGCTGAATTCGATGCCGGTGGGGGAGACGACCTGATCGAAGAGGCGGAAGGTCCCCCCGTACATGTTGTTCGACGCCACGACGTGGTCGCGGGGCCGCAGAAGCTGCGTAATCGTGGTGGTGGCGGCCATTCCCGATCCGAACGCGAAGCCGCGTTCGCCGCGCTCCAGCGTCGCGAGGCAGCGCTCGAGAGCGAGCCGGGTCGGATTCTGCGTGCGGGCGTACTCGAAGCCCTTGTGCTTCCCCAGCTCCTCCTGGACGTAGGTGGAAGTCTGGTAGATCGGTGTCGTGATGGCTCCGGTGCTCGGATCGGGCTCCTGCCCGGCGTGGATGGCGTCGGTCGCGAATCCCATGGTCAGGGCGCCACGTATTCGAGGAGGTCGTAGCGCGTCAGGATGCCGACCGGCTTCCCGTGCGCGTCGGTCGCCAGCGCCGCGTTGCTGCCCGCCAGGAGCTTGAAGACTTGCGGAAGCGACGCGTCCACCGAGACGGTGGGAAGCGCCTTCTCCATCAGATACTCCACGCGAGCGTCCTCGGCGACAACGCCGCCCAGGATCCTCTGGAAGAGGGCGCCCTCCGACACGGAGCCGACGACGGCTCCGTCCTTCAGGACCGGAAGCTGCGAGATGTTGAATTCGCGGATGAGCGCCAGGGCGCGCGCGACCGGCTCGTCGAAGTTGACCGAGACGAGCGCCGGCACGCGAGTCCCCTTCCCGCGAATGACCTCGTGCACCGACACGGCCCCCGATTCGAGGAGGCGGTTGTCCCGCATCCACTCGTCCGAATGGACCTTGGAGAGATAGCGCTCGCCGGTGTCGGGGATGAGGACGACGACGACTTCCCCTTCCTTCGCGCGCCGCGCTACCTGGAGCGCCGCCCAGAGCGCGGTTCCCGCCGAGCCGCCCGCGAGAATCCCTTCCTCGCGCGCCAGCCGGCGGGCCGTATTCAGCGACTGCATGTCGTTCACCGAGATCATCTCGTCGATGACCGAGAAATCGTAGACGGAGGGAATGAAGTCCTCGCCGATACCTTCGACCTTGTACGACTTCGCCGGCACCATCTGCTTCGTGTAGAAGTAGTCCTTGAGGATCGACCCGACCGGATCGGCGCCGACCACCTTCACGTTCGGATTCTGGGACTTGAGGTAGCGGGCGGTGCCGGTGATCGTTCCCCCGGTCCCCGTCCCGGCGACGAAGTAGTCGATCTTGCCGCCGGTCTGGCGCCAGATCTCGGGCCCGGTGCTCTTCTGGTGCGCGTGGGGATTCGTCGGGTTGTGGTACTGGTTCGCCAGGTAGGCGCCGGGGATCTCACGCGCCAGCCGCTTCGCCACTTCGTAGTAGGACTCGGGCGAATCGGGCGGCACCGCCGTCGGCGTGATGATGACTTCGGCGCCGAAGGACTTGAGAAGGTTTCCCTTCTCGACGCTCACCTTGTCGGGCATGCAGAGGATCGCGCGGTAGCCCTTCACGGCGGCGACCATGGCGAGGCCGGTGCCGGTGTTGCCGGAGGTCGCCTCGATAATCGTGCCGCCCGGCTTCAGAAGGCCCTTCGCCTCGGCTTCGGCGACGATGGCGACCGCGATGCGGTCCTTCACCGACCCGCCCGGATTGAAGTACTCGACCTTCGCCAGAACCGTCGCCTTGCAGTCGCGCGTCAGCCGGTGGAGGCGGACGAGCGGCGTGCCGCCGATCGTCTCGAGAATGTTGTCGTAGATTTCAGGGGATGGAAGGACGCCCGCGGCGCGCGCGGGCGCGGCAGGAGCCGTCGGTTCGGTCGTGCGATTCACGGTTCGTCTCGCCGTTGAGGGTGGAAGGAAGTAGACGCCCTTCCACGCTACGGCCCCGGGCGGGGCCGGGTCAAGACGGGACTTCCTGCGTGACGGGACTCCCCGCGGGACTCCCCGCGGGACTTCCCTCCGCCGCCGCGGGCGCTACGACGAGACGGAGGAAGCCTTCACAAGAGCCTCGATGTGGGACAGGATCTCGCTGAACTCGTACGGCTTCGTGATGAAGCGGTTCGCGCCCATCTCCTTTGCCAGCGCCTGGTCCCCTTCCTGGGTCCGCGCCGACAAAATGATGATCGGAATGTGGCGGTAGCGCTCGTCGAACTTGAGGAGACGGCAGACCTTGTAGCCGTCCAGCTTCGGCAGCATCAGGTCGAGCAGAATGATGTCGGGACGGATCTCCCGCGCCTTCTTCAGCCCCTCCTGCCCGTCCGCCGCGATCTCCACCTGATAGCCGGCCGCGCGAAGTCCGAACTCGAGAATCCGGACCAGATCGGGTTCGTCGTCCACCACAAGAACGCGCGCACGAGGCGATTCCTCCGTCATGATGTCCCTCCCTACGGGCTGATCAGGTGAGGCGTGATGAAGATCATCAGGTCGACCTTCTGCTTCGACGTGGTCGTGTGCTTGAAGAGCGCGCCGAGAACCGGAATGTCGCCCAGAAACGGCACCTTGCGCGTGATCTTCACGTCGACCTCCTTGATGAGGCCTCCGATCATGACCGTCTCGCCGCCCTTCATGATGACTTGCGTCGACGCGGAGCGGGTCGCGGTCACGGGCCGCTCGTTGAACTGGCCGCGGTATTCGAGAATCTCGCTGATCTCCGGATTCACCGAGAGGACGATCGTGCTGTCGGCGCCGACGTGGGGAGTCACCAGGAGCCGCACGCCGACCTTCTTCTCGTCGTAACCGGTGATCTCGAGCAGACCGGTCTCCTTCTGCCGCTCGTAGCGCGCGATCGGGACGACGGTGCCGACCACGATCTCGGCCTGCTGATTGTCGAGGGTCGTCACCTTGGGCGCCGAGACCAGGTTCGTGCTCGACTGTTGCTTCAGAAGCTCCAGCGCGACCGAGAACTCCTGGAACGAGAGCTTTCCGAACGTGAAATTGCCGGGCGATGCGTAGGGGAACGATTGCCCCGGCGGAAACGCCGGCCCGCCACCGCCGATCTGATTGTTCGGATTCGACTCGGCCGTGAAGTCGCCACTCCCCGCATTCTTCGGGAAGGGAAACGTGTGCGGCAGGGTGGCCCCCTTCGCGCTGGCGCGCAGCTGCCAGTCGAGACCGAGCCGCTCCTCGGAGCCGAGCGTCGTCTCCACCAGCTTCGCCTCGATCGCGATCAGTCGCGGCCTCGTGTCGAGCCGCTCGAGCACCCGTGCCACCGCCTCCAGCCGCGCCGGCGTGTCGGTGACGATCAGGGCGTTCTCCTTCGTGGAGGCCGAGATGGCCGAGCCCGCGCCGCTTCCCGAGAAGGGGGCCACGAAACCCTTCTCGCTCACGACATTCGCCACCGCGTCGGCCGCGGCCTTCGAGTCGATGTAGCGAAGCGGAAAGACCGCCGAACGGAGCAACACCGGATTGACGACCAGCACCCTGCCGTCGATGCGATAATCGCAGCCTGTCGCCTCGGCCACGTAGGAGACCGATTCCTCGAAGGTGAGGTCGGTGAGCGTCGCCGTGAACGATCCAGATACCGGCTGTCCCATGACGAACGAATATCCGAACTGCGCCGCCATGAGCCGCAGGGCGTCCTGGGCGCGGGTGTCCCTGAAGGAGAAGGAGGCCGTGGCGCCGTCCCGGGCGCCCGCGGGGGTGCCCGCCGCGAGCGTCGCCGCGAGGGCGAGAAGTGCGACGAGGCGCCTCATGAGCCTTCTCCTTTCAACGACAAGGTGACCACGGTACCGTGGTCGAGTACGAGGACCGAGCGGGCTCCGATCTGGAGCACTTCCCGGCCGGCGATCCGGTCGCCTTCTCGCACGACCTCCCCATTCACCAATGCGGTCCGTCCGCGCGGGCCGTTCATGACTCCCTGCAAGAAAAGCTCCGAGCCGCGCGCGGATGGCTTCGTCCCCGATACCGGCTCCGAATTCGGTTCTCTCCCCAGGCGGAAGCGGCGGTCGAACGGATCACCGCCCCATCCCGGCGGCGTCGGCGTCACCGCGTTCCCCCGTTCGGACGCGGTCGCCAGCATCGCCGGCGCCGGCGCCCCTCTGCCCGCGGCGGAGCCGGAGCGGAGCGCGCGCGTCTTCTCGTCGAGGGAATAGATCCAGAGGAGCATCGCCAGGAGCACCCCCACGAGGGCGTACGTCCTGGTATTCATCCCCTCCCGAATCTGCTTTCTCAACCATTGCATGCCGGGCTCCTAAGGCGTTCCGTAGATCCAGAGCGACACATCGGCCACCAGACGCGGCGCCAGCGATGCCTCGTGTCGCAACGCCACGGAGCGGACCACGACCAGCTGGTCGAGCGACTCCACGTCGGCGAGATAGCTTCCGATCGCCTGGTACGGCGCTTCGAGCCGGAGCCTCAGGTCGACCTTCCGGTACGCGACCGCCGCGCCCGACGCGTCGGGAATCACTTCCTCGACCGGTAGGCCCGCGGGCCGGATCAACTCCGTCCGCACGCCGTGGCGCACGCTGACCGCCGCGAGCGCGTCGAGCAGAGATGCAACCATCGTTCCGGCGGGGAGCGCGCGCTTGAGCCGCCCGCGCATCCCGTCGGTCGCGGGGTGCGCCTGCCGCCACGCATCCATCTCGCCGAGTCCTGCCTGGAGATCGGCCAGCTCCGTCCGGAGCGTCGTCTCCCGCGTCGCGAGCACGCGCCGCTCCTTCTCGCGCGGCGCGATCCACGCGGCGTTCACCACGCCCAGCGCCACCACGAGAGAGGCCAGAACGAGCGCGTGGCCGAACCACGGCGCCCGGGTGATCGCTTTCGTCACGAACCTGCCCCCTCCGTGAGCCGCGCCGTCAGCGTGAAACCGCTGAGTTCCGGCGCCACCCGTTCACATCCCTCCAGCCGAACCTGATCGACCACCGGCGAGGAGCCGAGCGATCTCAGGAGATCGGCCAGCACCCGCTCGGCCGGCGCCCCCTGCGTTCGGAGGAGCCCGGAAATGCGAAGCGAGCGCGGCTCCGGTGGCACCGGCGCCGCGCCGGGCGCCGTTGTCGCCGCGGCCGGGTCGAGCACCTCCACCGCCGTCAGGCGCACGTCGTGGCCCACGCGATGACTCAGATCGCGAAGCACCGTCGACCAAACGACCTGGCTCCCCGTCAGGCGCGACAAGAGCGCCTCGAGGCGAGCTTCCTCCTCGCGCGCCGCGCGGAACCGGGCCACTGCCGAGCTTTGCGCGCTCAGTTCTTCCAGGCCGCCGCGCAGCGACGCGACCCGCTGGCGGGCCTGCGAGTTCTGAATCTCCGCCGGGGCCGCGATCGACACGAGGAGAAGCGCCGCCGCCGCCGCGACCGCCGGGGCCGGTACGGCCTCGGCGATCCAGGAGATCCCCTCGCCTGGGCCGCCACCGAGGAAATTGAGCGTATCGCGCGAGATGGACGCCAGCGTCACGCTGGACGCCGTCGCGTCGGACGGGTCTTCGTGACCCGTTCCAGCCACGGCGCCATCCCTCTGGGACGGATCATCGGCCGCGCGGACCGGCATCTTGAGAACGCCCCCGAGATAGCCCGCCAGATTTCGGAGCCTGGCGCCGGGCCCCAGCAGGACGACGCGAGTCACGGCCTCGCCCAGGAACTGTTCGTTGCAGTAGTCGAAGGAGTTCCAGAGGTCCCGGACCAGGCGTTCCAGCGTGGGCCGGAGCATGATCCCGACCGCCGCGAGCGGCACCCCGTCGACGAAATTCGCCTCCTCGGCTCCGATCGGCACTCCGCACGCGAGCAGGAGCTCCTCGGCCGCCTCGGGCGTCCGCTCCACCGTCCCCATGCCGGGCACCACGATCTGGAGAAGCGCGGCGGCCAGCGTCTGGCGTCCGAAGGCGAGGTCGCGCGAGAAGCGGATGTCTCGCCCCTTGAGCACGACGATCTGACTCGCGTCGGCGCCGATGTCGAGGTAGGCGACGACTTCGTTCGACGCGAGAGCGCCCCTTCGCTCCAGATCGGCGCGAAGCCCGACCGCCGGCACGGTGACGGCCCAGGGGCGGAGACCCGCCGAGACGAGAAGCGCCCGGCGCTCCTCCACGCGGCGGCGCGGCGCGATGACGACGAGCACCGAGAGTTCGCGCCCGGAGCCGGCGGCATCGAGGAGCTCGAAGCGGATCTCGGCTTCGGAGATCGGATAGTTCACGTGGCGGCGGCATTCGAGTTCCAGCGCCGATCGGAGGTCGGCCTGGCGCATCGCCGGCATCGAAATCCGGCGGACGACGACATCGGGCCCGGAGATCGCGGCGACCGCGGGCTGCCCCGCCGCACTGAGCTCCGCGACCATCGCCGCGAGCGCTCGCCGTTCGGCAAGCTCGCGGGCGACGGGCGTGAGGTCTGGCGCGATGGTGCGGAAGGCGCTCCGCACGCGAGGCGCGACTCTGCGATGACGGGTCACGCGGGTCAGTCGGAGCCCGGCGTCGCTTCCCTCGACCACCAGCAGGTCGGCAGGCGCCGCGAGGCTGGACCGCCGCAAGCGCGTGAACCAACCCCGGACGACCGGAGGAAGGCGGAGATCGACCGCCGCCATTCTCTGCACCAGATTCGTCGTCGCCTTCGGTTCCATCGTTCCCTCTCGCGCTAGACGCGCGTCTCCACCCACCCCACCACGGAGAGGAGGCCCGACACCTTGCGGATCCGCCGGTTCGACGTGTCCGCGATGTAAATCACACCCGTGGAATTGACCGCGATCCCGGCCGGAGCGTTCAGCCTGGCGGCCGTCGCCGCGCCGCCGTCTCCCGAGTACCCGGCGGTGCCGGTTCCCGCGATCGTCGAGATCGTCCCGCCCACCGCGAAGCGGCGGATGACATTGTTTCCCCGGTCGGCCACGTAGAGATCGCCCGACGCCGATACCGTGGCCGACTCCGGCCCGTTCAGGCGAGCGGCGGTGGCCGCCCCACCGTCGCCGGTGTAGCCGGCGGTCCCGGTCCCCGCGATGGTGGTGATCACGCCGGTCGCCGCGGCGACGCGCCGGATCGCATGATTGGCCGTGTCGGCGATGTAGAGATCGCCGTTCGCCGCCAGCTCGACTCCTTCCGGATTCCGGAGCCTGGCCGCGGTGGCCAGCCCTCCGTCGCCGGTATAGCCGTTGGTCCCCGTTCCGGCGTATGTCGTGATGATCCCCGTCGCCGCGCTCACCTTCCGAATCTTCCCGTTGCTTCGATCGGCGATGTAGAGATCGCCGCTAGCCGCCACGACGATTCCGCGAGGCGAACTCAGCTTCGCCGCCGTGGCGGCGCCTCCGTCCCCGGAGGAGCCGGGAGAGCCTGTCCCCGTAACCGTCGTGATGACCCCCGTGGCCGCGGTGACCTTTCGGATCGCGTGGTTCCCCGTGTCGGCGATGAAGAGATCTCCGTTGGCCGCAACGGTGACGTCTTGCGGAAACTGGAGGCGGGCCGTCGTGGCCCCCATTCCGTCCCCGGCCCACCCGGGCGAGCCGCTCCCCGCGACCGTCGTGATCACCCCCGTGAGGGGCGATACCCGGCGGATCACGTGATTGTCGGTATCGGCGATGTAGAGCGAGCCGTCGGGCCCGATGGCGACGCCCTCGGCGTTCTTCATCGTGGCCAGGGTCGCCGCGCCGCCGTCACCCGTGTATCCCGCCGCTCCGCTCCCGGCGACCGTGGAGATTCCTCCCGTGGCGACCTGGATCTGGAGCACCCGCGTCGCTTCTCCCACGACGCCTGTCGCCACGAGGCGCTTTCGCCCCGCCGGAAGCGGCGCGCCGTTTTCGTCGAGCGTGTCGGGCGGCGCGACCGTGAACGACCCCGGCCCGACGTTCTTCCCGGGGGAGGGAAGGCCGCCCCACGCCGGATTCGCGTCCAGCTTCTTCACGGCGTATTCGAGGCCCGCCTGGGCCACGTAGAAGGCCTGGCTCGACTGGACGTGGTGCACCGATAGTCCCGAGTTCTCCGACACGAGCGACACCATGGCGAGACCCAGGATCAGGAGAACCAGGATCGTGGCGGTGACGAGCACCACCGAGAATCCCGCGTCGGGCCGCGGCGCGTGCGGCATCGTCCAGCGCGAACTCATAGCGCCCTCAAGGCGGCGGCGCCAAGCGTCGCGATCGACTGCCCGCCGCGCGCCAGCCGAAGGTAGACCGCCACCCGGCGGATGTCGGTGGCGGAGGGAGCGACGACCGGCGCCGCCGCGGTCCCGTCCTCCTTGAAATAAGCGAACGCCAGCGAATCGACGCCGGCGGCCAGCACCTGCGAGACGCCGTTCCTCGTGAAGAGAAGGTCGGCGCCCTTCGTGCCGTTCCATGACACGACGATCGGGACCGCATCGCGATCGACGAACGCGAAGAGTTGCGCGGACGCCGTGGTCACGCTGCTCCTGTCGCGAAGGCGGCGCAGCTCGCGCGCGATCCGCTCCTCGGCGAAGCGCGCCTGCTGCAGGAGATCGGCCTCCACGTCGACGAAGCGGTAGGTGCCGACGGCCTCGCGGAACATGCCGGCGAGGAGTAGCCCCGCGATCGAGACGACCACGATCACGATCACCAGCTCGACGAGCGTGAAGCCCGCCTGTCGGTCCCTTCCGCCGCGCCGGCCCCGTCGAATCGTCGCGGGGCGCATCAGTAGTTCACGAACCAGGTGGACAGGGTCACGGGCGGAACCCCCGAGGTGGTGACCGTGACGCTCACCGTGCGGAAGGTAACGCTGTCGTAGGTCGAGTCGGGCGCCACGCTCACCGAGCGCTGAAACGCGGTGAACGCGGGGATCGGCGTCTCGGCCGGATAGTTTCCCGCCACCACGTACGAAAAGCCGCGCGTCGAGGCGTTCCGATCGGCCGTGATCTCCTCCAGCTTGGCCTGCGCGAGTTGCGCGGCCACCGAGGCGCTCCGGGCGTCCGACGAGCGGATCGACGTGGTCGCGAAGAGCATGGCGAGCGGCAAGATGGCGATGCCGGCCACCATGATGAGGATCACCACCTCGATGAGCGTGAATCCCGCCGCCGCCGGCGACGCCGCCGCGCTTCCCGCGTGGCGCCTGGAACTCTGCCGCCGTGACGTCCGGCTCATGGCACCCGGATCGCGCCGGTCTGCGGCGCGACCTCCACCGTGTCGCGCCGCCCCTGGAAGAGGAGCACGACCCGCCCCGGAGCGACGAGCTCGACGCCTGCGCTGTCGCGCGGAACGCCGTAGAAATCGAACGTGACGCCGGGCGTGGCGCCGAAGGAGGCCGACTCGATGCCCACGCCGCGCGTCTCGGCGAGCGCGTCGAAGGTGACGACGAGGTTCTTCCCGCGATCGGCCGGATTCACGATGGCGGCTCCGCTGTTCCCGGCGTAGACGACGTAGCGGCCCGCGCCGGCGTCGAAGCGAACGCCGTGGATCGTGCGGCTGCCGATCGCGCGGTTCTGGGCGTAGCGCAGATCGGCGGCAACTCGTCGCGCCGCGGCGTCGAGCCGGATCTCGTCGATCGAGCCGAGCGACGGATAGGCGAGCCAGGACAGGATCGCGACGATGGTGATGACGATCGAGAGTTCCACGAGCGTGAATCCGTCCATGCGCGCCGCCGGCATCACCCGACCCTCCCGGCCGTCATGGCGCGGTCGTTCCACTCGCGCGCGCGAGCGGGGTCGCCGGCCAGATGCCAGGCCCGGGCCGCGTCCTCCGCCAGCGCGGCGGTGGGAGAGCTCCGGAACGCTCGCTCGAACCAGCGCGCCGCGTCGGCATGCCGTCCGGCCGAAGAGAGAAAGAGCGCGAGCCGCGACGCCGACTCCGC
>JANOOP010000347.1:0-5786 GCA_031421415.1 Candidatus Eiseniibacteriota bacterium | reverse complement strand
CTTTGCAGACCGTCGCCTTAGCCACTTGGCTATGCCGCCCCCGCAAGTGCTTGAGTATAGCGCGGTTGGCGGGCGGCGCAAGATGGGAAATCCAGACGTACATTGCCGCGCTAGTTCACCAAATGTTCTCGAGCGCCAGGGGCTTGGTCAACCGCCCACAAACTCGTTGCGCAATCAAATGAAGCTCCGACGAGTCGAGATCCGCCCTGCTTCAGCCGCTCGATGACGGCCATGATTGTCTTGTTACCTACAGGGTACCCTGAACGTGTCATGACCACACCGTGCGCACCACGCCTTCGAAACCGGGATGTTCGCGGATCCTGTCCCAGAAGGGCGTGACGCGCGACCACAGGACGAGCGGATCGTGTTCGGCCACTGCCTGCTCCGCCAGGCGAATGGCCTCGTCGGGAAGCCCGGCGGCCGCCGCGGCCGTTGCCAGCCAGAAGGGCGAGACGAACTCGTGGCGGGAGCGCCCTTCCATTTCGTCGCGGACGGCGCGTGCCGCCTCCGTGCGCCCCACCTTGCCGTAAATCCAGGCGAGCAACCCAAGCACCCATTGATGGCGGCCCGATTCCGCGAGGATCGTGGGCGCCAGCGCGATCGCGTGATCGAAGCGGCCGATCGAGGCATGTCCCCGCAGTAGGTTCCACTGGGAGAAGAAGGAGTCGGCATCGAGGCTCACGGAGCGTTCAGCTTCGAGGAGCGATTCCTCGTGCCACCCACCGAGCCCGAGCATGTACGAGTGCATGGCCACTACCCACGAATTCAGGGGGTCGTCGTCTACTGCCCGCTTGGCCTCGGCCCGCGCCTCGACCACGGACAGCTCCCCTCGGAAGTAGCCCCACAGAGCGCGTTGCGCGCGGGCCCGTGCGTGGCGCGGGTCGAGAGTGAGCGCCCGCTTCCAGTGCGCCTCGGCGAGCGCGAAGTTCCACTCGTACTGTTCCGCGACGCATGCCAGCGTCGCCCACGGCTCCGCCTGTTCCGGGTCGATCGCGATCGCCCGCTCGGCGAGCCCCTTGGCCTTCAAAGTCGCGGCGGCGGCTGGGGCGGAGCCGAACGTGGCCAGCAGGCGATAGCAGTCCGACAGCAGACCCAGCGCCTCGGCGTACTGAGGATCGAGCGCGATCGCCTTCTCGATGCAGTCGATGGCCTGCGGCAGGAATCGCCCCCGCCGGGTATGGAGGGCGCGCCCGCGGAGCAGGAGCTCGTAGGCCTCGAGGTTCCGCGTGCCCGCGCGGCCTCGACTGCGCTCCGCGTCGCCGTGTAGCGACACCCGAAGGCGTGTCGCGATGGCGCTCGCGATCTCGTCCTGCAACTCGAACACGTCGGTCATCTCGCGATCGTAGCGCTCCGACCACAGCTGGTAGCCGTCGGCCGCGTTCACGAGCTGAACCGTGATGCGCAGCCGCGCACCCGCGCGCCGCACGCTCCCCTCGAGCACGGTGGCAACGTCGAGCTTCTCCCCCACCGCGCGAAGGTCCTCGCGCCGGCCCTTAAAGGCGAAGCACGACGTGCGAGCGGCGACGCGCATCCCGTCTAGGTGCGAAAGCGCGTTCAGAATCTCGTCGGTGATGCCGTCGGCGAAGTACTCGTCGTCGGGGCCACTCAGATTCTCGAACGGCAACACCGCGATCGATTTCTCGTGGGTGGCCTCTCCCTTCGTCGCGCCGACGGCCGCGTCGGTCAGCTCGAGCCGCACGTCGCGGATGTCGCGCGGCCGCTCGTCGGCATCCTTGCGCAGGCAGCGTTTCAGGATTTCCCGCGCCCGGGGTGGCGTGCCCGCGGGCAACAGCGCCCAGTCGGGTTCGCGCTCGAGGATCTTCGCGAGCAGGTCCGTTACGGTGGCGCCCTCGAAGGGCGCGCGCCCCGCGAAGCATTCGAACAGCACGCACCCGAACGACCACACGTCGCTGCGGCGATCGACGGATCGGCCGCGCGCCTGCTCGGGACTCATGTAGGCCGCGGTGCCGAGAATGGTGCCCGCCAGGGTCGCGTCTGGAGCGATGGCCACGGTCGGCGACTGCGTCAGGTCCGCGCCCGGCGCCGCGACCGGGTCGGTCTTCGCGAGACCGAAGTCGAGCACCTTCGCCACGCCCGACGGCGTGATCATGACATTGCCGGGCTTGAGGTCGCGATGAACCACCCCGCGCTCGTGCGCTGCCTCGATCGCCGCCGCGATCTGGATGCTGATCGCCAGCGCCTCTCGAGGCTGCAGCGGCCCGCGCGCGAGCCGGTCGGCGAGCGACTCACCCTCCACCAGCTCGAGCACCAGGTGCGGTACGCCGCCCCGATCCTCGAGGCCGTGGATTGCCGCGATGTTGGGGTGCGACAGCGACGCGAGCGTCTGCGCCTCGCGTTCGAAGCGCGCCAGACGCTCGGGATCCCGCGCAAACGCCGCGGGGAGCGCCTTGATCGCCACCTCGCGTCCGAGCCGCGTGTCGCGCGCTCGGTACACTTCGCCCATGCCGCCCGCGCCGAGCGGGGCGACGATCTCGTAGGGCCCGAGGCGGGTGCCGGGGGTGAGGAACATCGGGTGAATCTACCTCAGGTGGCGGGAGGCGTAATCGGAGAAATCAAGAAACGGCTGCTTCTCATCGTTGGGTGCTTCCTCCAGGAACGACAGGATCGTTTCCTTCGGCATGACCCCGTGGCTATAGCCGACGACGACGGCGCTCTCGATCTCCGGAAGTCAGCGTCACTTCCCCCACTCCCCTCTCTGCCAAATGGTGAGCGGAGGGAGCGCCGACTCGATCTGCGCGCGGCGCGGCTCCAGCCACGGCGGCAGCACCAGATTCTCGCCAAGGTGCGCCGTCTCCTCGTCCACGCCGAAGCCCGGACCATCGGTAGCCAGCTCGAAGAGAACGCCGCCCGGCTCCTTGAAGTAGACCGATCGGAACCAGAACCGATCGATCACCGGCGTCGGCCGCGCTCCGGCCGCCTCGATCCGCTCGCGCACCGCGAGTTCATGCTCGTCGTCGTCCACACGCCAGGCAAGGTGGTGAATCGCGCCGATGCCCCACATGCCGCGCGGGGCGCTCGGCGACTCGGCGACGTCGAGCATCGTTCCCGATCCGCCCGCCGGCAGCTCATAGCGGTGCCACGATCCCTCCGTCCCCACGCGCCGGAATCCCATCACCTCTTCCAGGAACGACGTCGTTGGGTCGAGAGACCGCTCCAGCATCCGGGCGCCGTGAAGGCCGCGGATCTGGCGCTCGGGCTGCACGGGGCTCGCCTCGAACGCCGTGAACGATCGATGCGACGGCTCCTCGGACTCCACGAGGGCGACGCGCAGGCCATGGGGATCGGCGAAAGGGAGCGCCTTCTCCCCGAAGCGCGTTTCGGTTCCGCCCACCGTGGAGCCATAGCGAGACAACCGGTCCCCCCACCAGCCAAGGCTCCCGACGGGGACCGCGAGCGCGACCTCGTTGGCCATTCCGTGGCCCGTGCGCGGGGGCGCGAGTTCCGGCCAGGAGAAGAAGGTCAGGTCGGTCCCGGCATGCCCTTCCGCGTCGGCGTAAAAGAGGTGGTACGTCCCGGGATCGTCCTGGTTGACGCTGCGTTTCACCAGCCGCATCCCGAGGACGCCCGCGTAGAAATCGAGGTTCTCCTGGGCCGGCCCGGCGATGGCGGTGACATGGTGGAGCGCGGTGACGCTTTTCATTCGGTGAACCTCCTCCTACCGGAGCGGGCCCGGCGAGGATGCCACCCCACCGGGCCCTGGGACAAAGAATCTTCAGTCGTCGCGACGAAGTTACTCCGAAGCGCCCAGCAGGAGGGTGATTCCGGCCCGAGTCATCAGACCGCTCCAGTCAGCCTGCGATTTCGATCCGTCGGTGTTGAGAAGCTTGACGCCCGAACTGTCTTCGAGATCCGACGCCTTCGCCATGCGGTAGCCGGCCCGCACGCCGAGATGCACCTGACTGGTGGCCGCGTAGTCCATCACGCCAAGGGCGTGGAATCCCACGCCGTTCCCCTTCACCTTGTCGTTGAAGGCGCCGCCTGTGCCCGAAACCTCGACGGTTCCGGAGGTACTGTAGTAGCCGATGCCCGCTCCGAGGCCGAACCGACACTTGGATTCCGAGGGGAAGAGATGGGCCGCGGTCAGCACGAACGCGCTGGCGGGAGCTTTGATCTCGATGGCTACGGGCGACCCGAGGACGTTTCCTTCGTCCTTGGTGCCGGCCATGAGGCGCTCGTATTCGGCGGAGATGACCAGGTCCTTGGTCATCCAGGCATGGACGCCACCGCCGAGCCCGAATCCCTTCGACACCTTGTCCAGGGAGATGCCGGCCGCCGCCACGGTGGGGTCGGCATTGATCGGATCGATCAACTCGTTGTTGAGGTCGTCCATCGCGTACGTGTTGTATCCGCCGAATCCGGAAATGCCGAACTTCACCTTGTCCTTGGCGAAGGACATCGGCGGCGAGACGACCAGCGCGATGGCAGCCAGAAAGAGAAGTGCAGCTCTCCATCTATGGAACACGGATCCCTCCCCGTTCTGAGTGGCTCCCGGGACTGGGGCTCTCGAGAGGATGTCGACACTCCATGCAATAGGATCCCGTGGGATGCCACCCACGAATCCTCTCTCCGACTTGGACGCGGAGCCAGCACGGACCCACGCTGTGCCTGGCTGGCCGTGCCGTCAAGTGGGATTGGAGGCCCATGCCCCTGCGGCGGCGATGCCCCCGCGGCCCTCAGGCGACGCCGGCCGGCTGACGCTCCTCGTCGCGAAGCCCATAGAGGGGCTGATACTTACCCCAGAGATAGTCGAGGTAGGGCTCGATCGTGAGATCGCTGCCGGTCACGCGCTTCACCAACTCCGGCGCCGTGAACTTGGCCCCGTGGCGGTAGATGTTCTCCTTCAGCCAGCCATGGAGCGGCGCGAACTCGCCCCTGCAGATGTCCCCCGGAATGCCCGGATTCGCCTGGACGGCTGCGTCGTAGAACTGCGCCGAGAGGATGTTCCCGAGCGTGTAGCCCTGGAACACTCCTCCGATTCGCCCCGCGAACCAGTGGACGTCCTGGAGCACGCCGTTCCGATCGTCCGGCACGGGCCGGCCGAGGTCGGCCTCCACGCGCTCACGCCAGACGCGCGCCAGGTCCTTCACGGCAAGCTTGCCCTCCAGCAGATCGAGCTCGAGATCGAACCGCAGCATGACGTGCAGGTTGTACGTAACCTCATCGGCATCCACGCGAATGAGCGAGCGCTCCACGCGGTTCACGGCTCGGTAGAACGTGTCGAGCGCGACGCCGTTCAGCTGGGCCGGGAACGACTCCTGAAGCCGCGGGTAGAAGTGCTCCCAGAACCCGCGGCTCCGGCCCACGAGGTTCTCCCACAGGCGGGATTGGCTCTCGTGCACTCCCGCGGACGTGCCGTGCGCCAGCGGCGTGCCTTCGAAGCTCCGGTCGATGCCCTGCTCGTAGAGCGCATGGCCGGATTCGTGCAGCGTGGAGAAGAGCGCGTCGGTGATGTCGTCCTCGCGCACGCGAGTCGTGATGCGCACGTCCCCCGACGAAAACGTGGTCTGGAACGGATGATGGGTCAGGTCCTGCCGACCGCGCTCGAAGTCGTATCCGAATCGGCGAATCACATCGAGCCCGAAGTCAAGTTGCTCGGCGGCGGGAGCGTGCTGGAGGAGGCACGAGCCGTCGGCCACCGGGCGCGACGTGATGGCTCGCACCATCGGCACCAGCCTGCTGCGCAGCTCGGCGAATAGCTTCCTCACCGAAGCGGCCTTCATCCCGTAGTCCGAGAAGTCGATCAGGGGGTCCGCGATGTGGTCGTA
>JANOOP010000346.1:0-1569 GCA_031421415.1 Candidatus Eiseniibacteriota bacterium | reverse complement strand
GGCCCCGCCGAGCGCGCGGGGATCAAGGGGGGCGATCGCATCATGGTGATCGCCGGTACCAAGATCGCGAATCTCTACGACATGACCTACGCGCTCCAGGATCAGAAGCCGGGGCGGACGGTGGACGTGGTGGTGATTCGCGACACGAAGGAAGTAACGCTTCACGCGACGCTCGGCGATCGGGCCGCGATGGGCGGTGCGGCGCCGGCGCCGACGGCCGTGGCGGCGGCGACTCCGCCCGGATCTCCGGCACCTTCCGCGCCTGCTCCCGCGAATCCGCACGCCGTGCCGCCCTCCGGCGCGGCCGCGGCTTCGGACTCCGGACACGCGGCGCTCTCACCTTATTACGAAGGCCGTCCCGGCGCCGAGTGGGCGCCGAAGGCCGGGCAGCCCTTCACGAAGTCCTTTCCCGATGAGAAGCACCTGAAGGACATCCGCCAGCTCACCTTTGGCGGCGAGAACGCCGAACCCTACTTCGCTCCCGATGGAAAACGAATCACCTTTCAGGCGACCGTGCGCGGCGGCAAGTGCGATCAGCAGTACGTGATGGATTTGGAGACCGGCACCGTCACGATGGTCTCGAGCGGCAAGGGGCGCACGACCTGCGGCTACTTCGACTACCCCGAGCAGGATCGCGTCGTTTTCGCCTCCACCGAAGCCGGCGCCGACAGCTGCCCGGCGCCGCCCGACATGTCGCAGGGATATGTCTGGGCGATCTACGACACGTACGATCTGTGGGAAGCAAAGCCGGACGGAACGGATCGCCGCCGTATCATGGAATCGCCCGGCTACGACGCCGAGGCGACCTGGAATCCGCGTGGTGGCAAGCTTGTCTTCACCTCCATGCGCGGCGGCGACCTGGACCTCCACGAGATGGACGAGGCGGGCGGCGTGAAGCAGTTGACGAACACGCCCGGCTACGACGGCGGCGCGTTCTACTCCCCCGACGGTTCGGAACTAGTCTGGCGCGCCAGCCGCCCCGAGGGGAAAGCGCTCGACGACTACAAGGCGCTCCTGGCGAAGGGACTCATCCGCCCCAGCGCGCTCGAGATTTTCGTGATGAAGGCCGACGGGACGAACGTGCGCCAACTCACGAAGAACGGCGCCGCGAACTTCTGCCCCACCTTCCTGGCCGACGGAAATCGCATCCTCTGGTCCTCGAACCAGGGGGCGAATGTGCGCGAGTTCGATCTCTGGATGATCGACAAGCGCGCCGGTGAACAGAAGCGCGTGACGACGGCGCCGGGGTTCGACGGATTCCCGCATTTCAGTCCGGACGGACGGTGGATCGTCTGGTCGTCGAATCGGGCGGATGCGACGTCGCGGGAGACGAATCTATTTATCGCGCGGTGGGTGGAGGAGTAGGGGGTGGGGGATGCTCCATCCCTGCATTCCCTGCGACAGGCACAAGATCCGGTATTCATCCCCGGCATTCGCCGTCAGAGCCAGCACCGGAGTCCGCTCATACCCACTGATATCCCGCAGTCGCGTCGTAGTCTCGATCCCGTCCATTCCTGGCATCTGCAAATCCATCACCACAAGATCAAATCGTTCTCCCGCGGCCTTCAC
>JANOOP010000345.1:0-8930 GCA_031421415.1 Candidatus Eiseniibacteriota bacterium | reverse complement strand
CGTCTCGCCGCCCGGCTCCTCGACTCCCATGATGAGCATGTGCTCGGCCATCCACCCCTCGTTGCGGCCGAGGTAGGAACCGATGCGGAGCGCGAGGCATTTCTTTCCGAGAAGGACGTTGCCGCCGTAGCCCGAACCGATCGACCAGATGGTGTTGTCCTGTGGAAAGTGGCAGATGAAGCGGCGATCGGGGTTCAGGTCCAGCGTCGAATGGAGCCCGCGGTTGAAGCCGTTCGACTCGCCCAGCATGTCGAGCGCCGCCTTCCCCATGCGCGTCATGATGCGCATCGAGAGGACGACGTAGACGCTGTCGGTCAGTTCGATCCCGACCTTCGAGAAGGGCGAGCCGAGCGGCCCCATGACGTAGGGGATCACGTACATCGTCCGGCCGCGCATGGCGCCGTCGAAGTGCTTGGTCAGTTTCGCGTAGCCCTCGTCGGGCGCCATCCAGTTGTTCGTGGGGCCGGCCTCTTCCTTCGTCGGCGTGCAGATGAAGGTGAGGTGCTCGACGCGCGCGACGTCGTTCGGGCTGGAGCGATGGAGATAGCAGCCGGGGCGCTTCTTCTGATTGAGCGGGAGGAACACCCCCGTCGCCACCGCCTCGTCGGTCAGGCGGCGTGTCTCCTGCTCGGAACCATCGCACCAGACCACCTGGTCGGGCTGGCAGAGACGCGCCATCTCGCCGACCCAGGCTTGCAGCGTTTTGTTCGTCGTCATCGTGGTACTCCACGCGACCTGCTGTTGTAGGTTGGGATTCATGAGGCCTCCAAGAAAGACGAGGACCGCTACCGCCGCGGAGGACGGTGGAAGTCCCGCCAGTATAGCGTAAAGTGGGCGCCGCGGGGCTCCCGACAGGGTGCCGCCGCGCGGGCGATCGCCGCCCGGAACTATCGATGATTACGCGATTTCCGGACTTGGAGGGTATGGGACCTAGGGACCAGGCTCGGGGCGCCGGCCGGGCCGATGTCGCCGTCGGCTTCGCGCTCGCTCTGGCCGCGCTCGGCTGGGGGTTGGCGGCGGCGCCACGCGGCTACGCGGAGGGAGACGCGAGCGAACTGACGCTGGCGCTCGCCCTGGCGGGCGCGCCGCATCCCACCGGCTATCCGATCTACGTGCTCGCGGGTCACGCGGTCACGACCGCGCTTCACGCCCTCGGCGTCTCCTGGCCCGTCGCGGCGAACGCGTGGAGCGCCATGGGCAGCGCCGTGGCGATCTTCTTTCTCCACCGGCTCGCGCTCTCCCTGGCCGGCGCCCGGCTCCCCGCACGAGGCGCGACCCGCGCGCTTCTCTCGTCGCTCCCCCTCCTTCCCCTCCTCGCGCAGCCGATCTGGAACTCCGCCGCCACCGCGGCCGAGGTCACCTCGTGGCACGTCGCCTGGGCGCTGGGAGCGGCGTGGCTCGCCTGGCGCCTCGCGGGCTGCGACGAGGGCGGCCTCGATGCCGCTCCAGCGGCCCCGGAGAGGCTTCAGGGCCGATTCTTCGCCTGGGGAGTCGTCGTCGGGCTGGGCGCGGCGCATCACGCCACCTTCGTGCTCGTGGCGGCCCCGCTGACGACATGGATTGCGGCGCGGCGCCTTCCCTTCTGGCGCGCGCGGCAGGGGGGCCTCGCCGCTCTCCGGCCGGCCGCTCTCTCGCTCGCGACGGGATTCCTCCTCCCGCTTCTCTCGTGGGGCTGGATCGCCTATCGCGCCGCGCACCCCGCCGCGTTTCAGTGGCCGCTCCTGGAGCCGGGCCTCGCGGGGCTGGCCGGCCATCTGACCGGAAAGGCCTACGCCGGCTACGTGGGCGGCTTTCATCCCAGCCCCGCCGAGACGCGCCTCCTCTTGACCGCGCTCCCCTGGCTGGCGCTCTCGCTTCCCGCCGCGGCGATCGCGGCCGCGACGCGGGATCGCACCCCGCTTCGCTCGTTCGCCCTCGCGATCGGCGCGGCGATCGTGGCGCAGGCGGCCTTCGTGTTCGCCTACCGCGTCCCCGATCCATCGGCGCACGTCCTGCCGATCCTCGCGCTCGGTTCGCTCTGGCTGCCGTCGCTGGCTGCGCGGTTCGCGGCGCGCGCGGGCCGCGCCGTGGCGGCGCTCGCCGGCGCGGCGTTACTCGTCGCGCTCCTTCCCCCGTGGATCGACTCCGATCTGCTGGCGAAGCGGAGCGCGGAGGAGACCGACCGGATCGTTCGCGCCGCCTGGCGCAGCGTTCCCTTCGACCGCGGGCTCGTCTTCTGGAACAACGATCTCTACGCTCGCCTTCGCGCCTATCAAATCCTCGAGGGGAGCCGTCCCTCGCTCCTCGTCGAGCACCCGGGCGTGCTGAGCTGGTCCGGGCCGCGCCGGCGGTTCCGGGATGCGCGGGGATTCGATCCCTGGAACGGCGCCACCCCGACGAGCGACGCGGAGCTGGCCCTGCTGCCCGACCTGGCGGAGCAGGCCGGCGGTTTGCCCGCCCTCGATTTCGATTCGCTGATTCGCCGCGCCGGCGGCGCCGAGGACACCTCGCGGTGACCGCCGGCGGGCAAAACGAAACCGCCCCGCTGCCGGAGCAGCGAGGCGGTGACGATACGAATAGAAGGCCGGTGTTTACTTCAGGTGCTTCGAGACGAGCTTGGTCATCTCGAACATGCTCACCTGCTTCTTACCACCGAAGACCGCGCGGAGCTTTTCGTCCCCGTTGATCATGGTCCTCTTCTTCGCGTCCTGGAGCTTGTACTTCTTGATGTACGCCCAGAGCTTCTTGGTCACCTCGGTACGAGGCATGGGCTTGCTGCCGATCACCTCGGAGAGGGTCGAAGACGGCGTCATCGGCTTCATGAACGCGGCGTTCGGCTTCCGCTTCACCTTGGTGACCTTCTTCTTCGCTGGCTTCGTAGCACGCTTTTTGGCGGGCATGCACCTCTCTCCTTTCAAGTGAAACTCATGCCGATCCATCAACGTCGGCGCCGAGGGAAATTACTAGCACCTATGGGGCGGGGTGACAAGCAGGGAGGGAGATTTTCCCGCGGGGAGGGCAAAAAAAAATTGGAGCGGAAGACGGGATTTGAACCCGCGACAACCACCTTGGCAAGGTGGGGCTCTACCGGGCTGAGCTACTTCCGCTCACACTTTGAATTGTCGGTACCGCGGGGGAGATTCTAAACGCCTTCCTTCCGTCCCGTCAAGGGAGGGCCCGGGGGCGACCATCCGCCCGGCCCCTCGACGGCGGCCCCCGGCTCCATTCCCGAGAGCCAGCGGTGGTACCCGGTCCCCATGCGGCGGACGGCGTTCGTCTGACGATAGAGCTGCAGATAGCGGCGCGCCGACGTCTCCCAGGAGAAGTCCTTGGCCATGCCGCTTCGCCGCACCCGGGCCAGGGCTCCCGGCTGGGCGTAGAGGGCCAGCGCCGCCTGGACGGCGCCCAGGAGCGCCTCCGGGGTGTATGGCTCGAAGAGGATCCCCGCCCCCTCAGGCGCGTGCGGTCCATAGGGGGCGATCGTGTCGACGAGCCCCCCGGTGGCGCGGGCGACCGGGACCGTGCCGTAGCGCATGCTCATCATCTGCGAGAGGCCGCACGGCTCGTAGTGCGACGGCATGAGGAAGAAGTCGGCCCCCGCCTGGATCCGGTGGGCGAGCGGTTCCAGGAATCCGGCGCGGAATGCGACCTGCTCTGGATGCCTCGCGGCCCAGTCGGCGAAGAGCGCCTCGTAGCGGGGCGCGCCGCTCCCCAGGACGGCCCACTGGGCCGGGAGGGCGAAGAGTCTCTCGGCGGAAGCCTCCACGAGGTCGAAGCCCTTCTGATCGGCCAGCCGGGAGATGATCCCGAACAGCGGCTGGTCGGGCGCCGGCCGCAGGGAGAGTTCCTCCAGGAGCGCCGCCTTGCAGATCGACTTCCCCTCCAGCGACTCTGTGTCGAAGCGCGCCGCGATGAAGCGGTCGGTGCGCGGATTCCAGACGCGGACGTCGATCCCGTTCACGATGCCGACGAGGTCCTCCCGACGCGCGTTCAGGACCCCCTGGAGTCCGAAGCCGAATTCGTCGCCCGACTGGATCTCCTCGGCGTAGCGCTCGCTCACCGTGGTGAGGGTGTCGGCGAAGTGAATTCCCGACTTCAGGAAGTTCATCCGCCCCCAGTACTCGAAGGGCGAGAGGGGGTAGAAGAAGTCGCGCGGGAAGCCGGCCAGCCGCATGGTCTCCGGCGGGTGGACGCCCTGATAGCCGAGGTTGTGGAGCGAGAGGACGCAGGCGGTCATCTGGAAGAAGGGATCGTCGGCGTAGAGCGTTTTCAGATACGCCGGGATGAGCGCCGTCTGCTGATCGTTCGCGTGGATCACCTCGGGCGCGAAGGCGACGGCGCGCATCGCCTCCAGGCAGGCGCGCGAGAAGAAGATGAACCGCTCGGCGTCGTCCGGGTACGCCTCCCCGGTGACGGGATCGTCGTAGATCCCCGGGCGGCCGAAGTAGCGCTCGTTGCCCAGGAAGAAGTGGTGCAGGTGCGGCGGGTGCGCCGGATGCCGAAGGCGGTAGACGAGCGCCGTCTCCTCGAGCGCACCGACCGGGACCTCCACCTTCGCCACCAGCTCCAGCGACGATTCCTCGGGGAGCGTGAGATTCCCGTAGCGCGGAAGGAAGACGGCCACGGAGCAGCCGAGGTCGGCGATGGCGCGGCTCAGCGCGCCCACCACGTCCCCCAACCCACCGACCTTCGCGTAGGGGAAGCACTCGGCGCTGGCGAAGGCGATGCGGAAGCGCTGGGCCATCAGGACTCCATCTCGCGCAGGAATGTCGCCGACTCCTCGGGGGAGGTCGTGTTGATGTAGAACCCGGTTCCCCACTCGAATCCCGCGACGTGCGTGAGCTTCGGGAAGATCTCCAGGTGCCAGTGATAGTGCTCCAGGCTCGCCTCCCGGCAGGGGGAGGTGTGGAGCAGGAAATTGTAGTTCGGCTTGTCGAGAGCGCGCCGCAGGCGCCCCAGCGTGTCCTTGAGCAGCCGCGCCAGCGCCGCCATCTGGGACGGCTCCATCTCGTCGAACGATGCCTGGTGGCGCTTCGGCAGGATCCAGGTCTCGAACGGGAAGCGCGGCGCGAAGGGGGCGATGGCCACGAAGCCATCCTCCTCGCGCACGAGCCGTCTCCCCTCGCGCAGTTCCTGCTCCACCATGTCGCAGTAGACGCAGCGCTCCTTCATCCGGAAGTGCTGCAGCGCTCCGTCCAGCTCCTCCTGCACGACCTTCGGGATGATCGGCGTCGCGATCAACTGCGCGTGGCCATGCTCCAGCGAAGCGCCGGCCGCGGCGCCGTGGTTCTTGAAGACAAGGATGTAGCGGAAGCGGAGGTCGTTTCGCAGATCGCGCATTCGCTCCCGGAAGGCGAGCAGGATCCGCTCGATCGCTTCGGCCGGAAGTTCGCTCAGTTCTTTCGTGTGGTCGGGGCTCTCGATGATGACCTCATGGGCCCCGATGCCGTTCATGCGGTCGTAGATTCCCTCGCCGCGGCGGTCCAGTTCCCCTTCGATCTGGAGCGCCGGAAACTTGTTCGGCACGACGCGTGTGGTCCAGCCGGGACCGTTCGGCGAGCCGCCCGGCGCGCGATAGGCGAGCACCTCGGGAGTCGTGAACGATTCGTGCCCCGGACAGAAGGGGCAGAGTTCGGGCCCGGCGGTCGGCGGATTCTTCTGCCCGTCGAAGTCGCGGGGACGGAAGCGCCGGTCCTCGGCGATGATCACCCAGCGGCCGACGACAGGATCGCGGCGAAGTTCAGGCATGGTCCTCGTGGCCTGGCGGTTCGCCCGGGCGGCGTCGCCGGAGCGGGCGCTTCAAGTGGCTCCACGCGTCGCATGAAGCACGACGCCGAATCGGTTGATTATTCATCGGTTGCGGCCACGCGAATCTTGACCCGAAAGGCGCCGGGGTAACCCATTTCCACTGCCCGCGCCTTCAAGATCTGCGCGTCGGCCTCGCTCGCGAATCTTCCCAGCCGGACCTTGAAGAGGGGAGGCTCGGAGTCGATGCGAGAGACGGTGCCGAGGCGCTCGACGGCCTCCCGGGCCACGCGTTCGGCGAGGACCCGCTCGGGGGTGGCCAAGATCTGGACGCGCCAGACCCACGGCCCGCCGGCCACGGGGGGCGCGGGCTCGGGCTCGATCGGCCTAGCCTCACCACCCGAGGAACGTGGCTCAGCGGCCGCGTCAGGGGCCTTCGGCGCCGGCTTGGCGGAGACGGCCGCGGCACGGCTGGCCGCGGGAACCGGCTCCGGGATGCTGGCCAGTTCCTCGGGCGTGATCTCCTCGCTTGGGTCGAGGCGTCCCGGCGGCGCCGCCGCGGTCCGCGGCGAGGCAGCGCCGGCATGCGCGCAGCCCGACAGGACGCCAGCCGGCGATACGAGCGCCACCAGTGCCAGGAGCGCGATTTGGAGCGCTCGCGCCACGCGGCTAGAGGAAGCCATCCCTCCCCACTTCTCCCCGTTTCAGCCGCTCCACGATCGCCCGGACGTCCTGGGCGCGGTCGCGTGCGCAGACGAGCGTGACGTCCCCCGTCCGCACGACGATCAGGTTCTCCACGCCGATGGTGGCCAGGAGCCCGCCGTCGGCGTAGGCGACGATGCCGCGGCTCTCGTGGAGAATCACCGGCCCGCGGGCCACGTTCCCCTCGGCGTCCACGGCGTCGGGCGTGGCGAGCGCGGCCCAGGAGCCGAGGTCGTCCCAGGCGAATCCCGCCCTCGCCACGACGGCGCGACGGGAGCGCTCCATGACGGCGTAGTCGATCGAGATCGAGGGGGCGGCTGCGTAGAACTTTTCCAGCGCCTCCTCCCCGCCTTCTCCGGGACGCTCGGGGAGCATCGGGAGAAGTGCCCCGATCTCGGGCGCGTGCTCGGCCAGTTCCTCCAGCATCACGTCGGGCGCGAAGACGAACATCCCCGCGTTCCAGAGGTGCTTCCCGTCGGCCAGGTAGCGCGCGGCGGTTTCCAGATCCGGCTTTTCGCGGAACGCGGAGACGGCGTGAAACTCCGGCGCTCCCGGAAGAGCGGCGCCGACCTCCACGTAGCCGTAGCCCGTCTCCGGGCGGGTCGGCGGGATGCCGAAGGTGACGATGACGCGCCGCTCCAGCGCCAGCCGAGCCGCCCGCTCCAGTTCCTCGCGGAACTTCGCGGCCGGCTCGATCCGGTGGTCCGAGGGAAGAACGGCCACCGCGACATCCGGCCCCGCGTGCCGGATCCACCAGCAGGCGAGCGCGATGGCGGGCGCGGTGTTCTTCCCCACCGGCTCCCCCACGACGTGCGCGTGCGGCACCTGCGGCACCGCTTCTCGAACCGCGCCGTGCAGGTCGCGCGCGGTGATCACCCAGGCGTCGCGCGGCGCCGCCGAGCCCTCGAGGCGGCCCAGCGTGTCGGCCAGCATGGAGCGGTTGGAGAGGAGCGGAAGCAGCTGCTTCGGGCGGTGACGGCGCGAGAGCGGCCAGAAGCGCTCTCCGCGCCCGCCGGCCAGGACTACCGGGACGATGCGCATGGGCGATCGGTACCACACCACGGCGGGGGCGGCAACGGTTCCATCAGTAGGCGCCCCGCCCGGAGAGCACGGCGGGAACGGTGAGGAGGAGGATCTTCAGATCGAGGGCCAGGGAGCAGCGTTCGACGTACTCCACGTCGAGCCGCATCCACTCGTCGAACGGCAGGTCGCTCCGCCCGCGGATCTGCCAGAGACAGGTGAGGCCGGGACGAACCTCGAGGCGGCGGCGCATCCACGGCTCGTAGTGCTCCACCTCCTCCGGAAAGGGAGGGCGCGGCCCGACCAGGCTCATCTCCCCGCTTAGGACGTGGAGCAGTTGAGGCAGCTCGTCGAGGCTCGTCTTCCGCAGCAGCCGTCCCACGCGCGTCACGCGCGGATCGTCGTGGAGCTTGAAGGTGGGGCCCTGCGTGATGTTCCGGTGGAGGAGGAGGCCGCGCAGTTCCTGGGCGTCGGCGCGCATGCTGCGGAGCTTGAGGAACGTGAATGGACGAACACCCCTCCCCACGCGCGTCGCGCGGTGGAAGACGGGGCCCGGCGAATCGAGCTTGATGGCGACGGCCGCGACCGCGAGGAGCGGAACAGCGACCAGCATCCCCAGCGACGCGAGCACGACGTCGAGAAGGCGTTTTCCTCCCCGGCGGTAGAGGCTCACCGGCGCATTCTACTCGAACCAAGACGAAACGGGCCGGAAACCCGAAGGTCACCGGCCCGTCCGTTTGTTTCGAGTGCTACGAGATTCGATTCACTTCGGTGAGTTCCGAAGCGCTCGGATCCTTTCCGTTCGCCGCGGCGCGGTTTCCGGGGGCCGAAGCCCCCGGAGCACCGCTTCCGCTGCTTACTTGAGGACCGTGAGAGCCTTCGTCACCACACCGTCGAACTCGGTCGTGATCTTCACGAAGTAGATACCGGAGGCGATACGGCTGCCCGTATTGGTCCGGCCATCGATCGTGACATCACTGTACCCGGCAGCCACGTTCCGCTCATCGAGAAGCGTGCGGACGAGGCGGCCGTTGAGGTCGAACATCTGAACCTTCACCGCTCCCGGCTTCGAGATGGAGAAGGTCAGCTTCGCCGACGGATTCATCGGATTCGGCGAGATGCTGGCAGCCAACGCGCCGCCCGTGCCCTTCACGACGTGGTTCAGTTCCGCGTGGAACCGGCCACCCGTGGTGAGGTTGCCCTCGAGGATCAGGGGCACGATGTTGCTACCCGCCGGCAGGCTGCTGAAGATCAGCCGGAGATCGGCCTTCGAGAAGCAGGCCGTGATCTCGGGGCCGTTGATGCCGTTCCTGTCACCGTCGATGATCGTCTTCCCCGCCACCGCCGAGATCTGGGACACCGAACCGGTGCCGACCGAGATCATGACGATCGACGTGAGATCGACGTTCGAGACATTGAAGGAACCGCCAATCGACTCGATCTGGAAGCAGGTGAAAGGCTTGCCCGCGCCCAGCGAGGTCTTG
>JANOOP010000344.1:0-3007 GCA_031421415.1 Candidatus Eiseniibacteriota bacterium | reverse complement strand
GGACGGCGATGACCGAGATCACCATGTCCCACTCCGCCTGCGCGGGGCCGAACGCGATGAAAAAGGTGCGCAGGAAGGCGACGAAGGCCGCGGCCTTCGGGCCGGCCGAGAGGAAGGCGGTGATGGGAGTCGGCGCGCCCTGGTAGACGTCGGGCGTCCACATGTGGAACGGCGCCGCCGCCACCTTGAAGCAGAGGCCGACCAGGATGAGCGCCATGCCGGCGTAGAAGAGTCCTTCGGGCACCGGGCCCGCCGTTCCGGCGATCGCTTCCCCGATCCGCTCCAGATTCGTCGTGGCGGTCGCGCCGTAGACGAGGGCGATGCCGTAGAGAAGAATTCCCGAGGCGAAGGCCCCCAGGAGGAAGTACTTCATCGCCGCCTCGTTCGACGCGTCGTTGTTCCGGCGGTAACCGGCCAGGATGTAGAGCGAGATGGAGAGGACCTCGATCCCCAGGAAAAGCGTGATCAGATCGAGGCCGGAGGCCAGGATCATCATGCCCGAGGTGGCGAAGAGAAGGAGCGAGTAGTACTCGCAGTGCTCCACTTCCTCGCGGCGGAGGAACGGAATCGAGAGGAGCACGACCACCGCCGACGTCGCCAGGAAGATGATGTTGAAGAGCGTCGAGAGATTGTCGAGCGTCACCATGCCCGCGTACCCGCGCTCCGAGAGCCCCCACTGTGGAATGGTCCGCGCCAGCGCCAGGAGAAGCCCGCCGAGCGCGAACCAGGCCGAGAGGTGCTTCTTCCCGTGCGGGAGGACCAGGTCGAGCAGGAGGAGGACGAGCCCGGCTCCGCAGACGATCAGGAGCGGCTCGATCATCCCCAGTGGCGCGTCGATCGGAAGCGGCAGGTTCATCGCGTCACACTCCCGGGCGATCCGACGGGCGGCGGCGGCGCATCGACTTCCACGCTGGCCGAATCCGCCGGCATGCTCGCTTCGCCATCCACCACCGCCTCATCCCCCGGAAGCGGCGCCTCCATGTCGGTCCCCGACGGCTCGTCGCCGCCGTAGAACTCCGGTTCGACGACCCGCTCGGCGATCGTCCGCGACGACATCCGCTCGATCAGTTCGGCCGACGGCATGTCGAGGAACCGGAGGAAGGTGTTCGGGTAGACGCCGATCCAGACGATGAAGACGATGACCGGCGCCAGGACCCAGAATTCGCGGCGGGTCAGGTCCGGGAGCGAGCGGTTCTTCTCGTTCGTGATCGGACCGAACATGACCCGCTGGAACATCCAGAGGAGGTAGACCGCGCCGAGAATGACGCCGGTCGCCGCTAGCCCGGTAATCCACTGGCCATTGATCGTGACGACCCACAGATCCCATTGCATCCCGCTCTTGAACGCACCGAGGAGAATCAAGAATTCACCGACAAAGCCGTTCAGCCCCGGGAGCCCCAGGCTCGAGAGCGACACGATCAGGAACATCGCCGCGAACCACGGCATCGCCTCGGAGATTCCGCCGAACTCCGAGATCTCGCGCGTGTGGCGGCGCTCGTAGAGGATGCCGACCGCGAGGAAGAGCGCGCCGGTCGAAAGGCCGTGGTTGATCATCTGGAGCACGCTTCCCTGAATCCCCTGCATGTTGAGGGCGAAGAGCCCCAGCATGACGAATCCGAGGTGGCTCACGGAGGAGTAGGCGACCAGCTTCTTCACGTCGGTCTGCACCATGGCCACGAGCGCTCCGTAGATGATTCCAATCACCGAGAGGGCGATCAGCCACGGCGCAAACGCCAGCGCGCCATCCGGGAAGAGCGGCATGGCGAAGCGAAAGAATCCGTAGGTCCCCATTTTCAGCAACACGCCCGCCAGGATCACCGACCCTGCCGTCGGAGCTTCCACGTGCGCGTCGGGGAGCCAGGTGTGGAACGGGAACATGGGAACCTTGATGGCGAATGCCAAGGCGAAGGCGCCGAAGAGCCAGAGCTGCGCCGAGTGCGCGAGCGGCGTGTCGTAGAGCCGGATCAGGTCGAAGGTGTACTCGCCGAACGCGGCGTGATACGCGAAGTAGAGGTAGAGGATTCCGACCAGCATCAGAAGGCTTCCGACCACCGTGTAGAGGATGAACTTCACGGCGGCGTAGACGCGCCGCGGGCCGCCCCAGACGCCGATCAGGAGGTACATCGGAATCAGGACCACTTCCCAGAACATGTAGAAGAGGACCAGGTCGAGCGCGGCGAAGACGCCGATCATCCCCGTCTCGAGGACGAGGAGAAGCGCCATGTAGGTCTTCACCTTCTCCGTGATCGCCGAGAAGGAGGAGAGGACCGCGACGGCCGAGAGGAGCGTCGTCAGGAGGATGAGCAGCACGCTCACGCCGTCCACGCCGAGGTAATACTGGATGCCGAGATTCGGCACCCACGGCGCCTTCTCCACGAACTGCATGCCGCGCTGTCCCATCTGGAACGCCGTGAAGAGCGGCAGCGAGGCGAGGAAGGTCAGAATGGTCACCACGAACGTGAAACCCCGCACCACCCCGAGCTTCGACGACGGGACGAGGAGGAGCAGGAGCGCCCCCACGGCCGGAAGGAAGGTGACCAGCGTCAGAATCGGAATTCCCATGATCGCGATCGTCGGGGTCATCGGAGCGCCAGGTAGCCGAACACGACCACCATCCCCAGGGTGATGATCAAGGCATAGAGTTGTACGTAGCCGGTCTGGGCCAGGCGAAGCCAACCCGCTCCCTGCTCCACCTTCTTCCCGACGCCGTTCACGGCGCCGTCCACGATGGCCGCGTCGACATCCTTCCAGAGGCGGTTGGAGAGCCTGACGATCGGCTGCACGATCCGGGCGTCGTAGATCTCGTCGACCCACCACTTGTGCCAGAGGAGGTCGTAGAGGGCGCGTGACTTCTCCGCCAGGCGATGCGGCGCCTGCGGGTCCTTCACATAGAAGCGGTGCGCCACGAAGATGCCGAGGAGCGCCACGGCGAGCGAAATGATCATCAGCGTGATTTCGAGATTCGGATTGTGGGTGGCCGCTCCGTGCGCGGCGGCGGCGCCATGGG
>JANOOP010000343.1:0-8366 GCA_031421415.1 Candidatus Eiseniibacteriota bacterium | reverse complement strand
CCAGTCCGTGCGCCATTACACCGCACAACACAGTCGATGTACCGCCTATGGCGATGCTCGGCCCTTTCGAAAGCAAAAGTGAGAACGCAGACATCTCCATCCCCTGCACCACACGTCGCAGCGAACAGTGAGAACAGTCAGCGAAAGAGATTCCAAAGTGGGAATGAGAGGGCAGAGGCGGGGCGTCGCGGGGGAGGGGGAGGATTCGTGGTCCGTTGGTACCGGGGTGGAGGCTCGGGAAGTAGGACGAGGCGCGTAGGCTCGCGCCGCGGGGTGTGGCTAGGAGAGGATTCGGGCCAGCGCGTCGGGATCGGTGAGCGGTTCCCGGCAGGCGAAGCGCTCGCAGACGTAGGCGGTCGGCGCGCCGGCCCGCGCGGTTTGCGCCGCGACGTAGGGCGCGACGTCCCGGAGCGCGCCACCGTCGCCGGCGGCGGGCCGGAGGAGCACGACCTTGTTCGGCGTGAACGAGCGCCGCACCACGCCCAGAAGTCCGAGCAATCGGGGATCGCCCAGGTCCGATGCGATGACGATCTCGCGTGACGGTCCGAGGGCGAAGTCGACGGCCATCAAGAGCTGCGTGTGCGCGGACGGATGGCGCTCCACCAGACCCGCGAAGGCGCGGAAGAGCCGTTCCGCGCGGACCTCGTAGGCGCTCTCCCCCGTGAGCCGGGAGAGTTTGAGGAGAACGAGCGCTGCGACGGAGTTCCCCGACGGAGAGGCGCCGTCGTAGATCTCCTTCGCGCGAGCCAGGAGCGGTTCCCCGTCGTCGCCGGTGAAGAAGTAGCCTCCCTCCCCCTCGTCCGCGAAGCGCTCGTTCATCGCGTCCACCAGGCGCTTCGCGTCGATCAGGAATTCGGGCTCGAAGGTGGCCTCGTAGAGTTCCAGGTAGCCCCACGCCAGGAAGGCATAGTCGTCGAGGTAGGCTAGATGCGCCGCCTCGCCGTCCCTCCAGCGCGCCAGGAGCCGGCCGTCTTCCCTGGTGAGATTCTCGCGCACGAACGCCGCGGCCCCCGCCGCCGCCGCCGCGTAGATCGGCTCGCCCAGTACCTGGGCCGCGCGCGCGATCGCGGCGATCATGAGGCCATTCCACGACGTGAGCACCTTGTCGTCGCGGTGCGGGCGCACGCGTTTCTCGCGTGCCTCGAGGAGCGTGGCGCGAGCGGCTTCCAGACGCCGGGCCAGCGCGACGGGGTCGAGGCCGAGGCGGCCGGCCACGACGCCCGGGTCGCCGGCGACGTGGAGGATGTTCGTGCCGGTCAGTCCGCCGTGGCCCGGATCGATCCAGTTGCCCCGCTCCTCGACGCCGTAGATCTCGGCGACGAGGGCCGCGTCCTCCTCGCCCAGGAGCGCCTCCAGCTCCGTGGCGCTCCAGACGTAGAACTTCCCCTCCTCGCCCTCGCTGTCGGCGTCCTCGGCGCAGAGGAAGGCTCCTTCCGCCCCGGTCAGGTCGCGCAAAACGTAAGTCGCGATCTCCCGCGCCACCGCCGCGTAGAAACGGTCTCCCGTCGCCTGCGCGCATTCCAGATAGGCGAGGAGCAGGAGCGCCTGGTCGTAGAGCATCTTCTCGAAGTGCGGCACCTTCCATTCCCGATCGGTGGAGTAGCGATGGAAGCCGAATCCCACCTGATCGTAGATGCCGCCGCGGCGCATCGTCTGGAGCGTTCGCTCGACCATGTCGAGGGCGCGCGCGTCGCCGGAGCGTTTCCACCAGCGGAGCAGAAAGGAGAGTTGATGCGGCGTCGGAAACTTGGGCGCGGCGCCGAAGCCCGCGTGCTCCTCGTCGAAGCGGCTCAGCAGCTGCTCGAATCCCCGCAGGAGAACCCCCTCCCCCATCGCCTCTCCCGGCGCGCCGGCTACTTGGTCGCGCACCGCTTCGGCGATGCGAGCGGCGCTCTCGATCAGACGGTCGCGCTCTCCATTCCAGGCGGTGGTTACCTGGTCGAGGAGATCGCGAAGGCCGGGGCGGCCGAAGCGCGTCTCCGGCGGGAAGTAGGTCCCCGCGAAGAACGGCTCCTTCTCCGGCGTCAGGAATAAGGTGAGCGGCCAGCCGCCGCTCCCGGTCAGCGCCTGGCAAACCGTCATGTAGACGTGGTCGACGTCGGGGCGCTCCTCCCGGTCCACCTTGATCGAGACGAAGTGCTCGTTCAGGATCGCCGCGAGTTCCTCCGACTCGAACGACTCGCGTTCCATCACGTGGCACCAGTGGCAGGTCGAGTAGCCGATGGAGAGAAAGATCGGCTTCTCCTCACGCCGGGCGCGGGCGAAGGCCTCCTCGCCCCAGGGGTGCCAGTCGACCGGATTTCGGGCATGCTGCTGGAGGTAGGGGCTCTTCTCGCCCGCCAGTCGGTTCAGGCCGCCGGTCACGCCGCTCACGAACCCACCACCGCGGCGATCACGCCGCCCGCCACGACGCGCTCGCCATCGTAGAGGACGAGCGACTGCCCTGGCGTGAGAGCGCGCTGCGGCTCGTCGAAGCGGACGAGCGCTTCGCCGGAGGCCTCCGGGAACCAGGTCGCGGCCGCCGGTGGGTGGGCGTAGCGTATCTTCGCCTCGCCGCGGATGGGCGCCGCGGCCGCGGCCGAACCGTGTCCCTCGGGCATCGCCGCGGCCGGCGTCGGATAGGAGACGCGCGTCACGCGGGCCTCCCGGCGATAGAGCGCCTGCTCGGGGCCGACCTCCACCGTCCCGCTCGCCGCGTCGATGTGCGTGACGTAGAGCGGGATGCCCGCCGCGACGTCCACGCCGCGGCGCTGTCCCACGGTGAACGCATGAATTCCGTCGTGCTCCCGCCACTCGCGGCCCGCCGCGTCCTTCACCGCACCGCGGGGCGAGGTGGCCAGTCGCTCCGGGAAGCGCTCTTTCAGGAAGTCGAGATAACGCTTTCCCTCCACGAAGCAGATGTCCTGGCTCTCGCGTTTGTCGGCGACGCCGAGTCCCAGATCGCGAGCCCGCGCGCGGACCTCCTCCTTCCGGAGATGTCCGATCGGGAAGATCGCCTTCTCCAAGATCGAGGGAGCCAGACCCCAGAGGACGTACGACTGGTCCTTCGAGTGATCGGTGGCTCGAAGGAGCGTGGCGCGGCCGGCCGCATCGGCGCCCCGGCGCGCGTAGTGCCCCGTCGCCACGTAGTCGCATCCGAATACCTCGGCGCGGCGGATCAACTCGCCAAACTTGAGCCAGTTATTGCACTGCACGCAGGGGTTCGGTGTCCGCCCGGCCAGATACTCGCCCACGAAGTCCTCGATCACGTGCTCGCGGAACTCGGACTCCAGATCGAGGACGTAGTGCGCGAAGCCGAGGCGGCGCGCCACGGCGCGGCAGTCGTCGATGGCGTCGAGCGTGCAGCAACCGCGGCTCGGCGAGGGGCCTTCCGAGTAGCACCAGAGCTTCATGGTGACGCCGATGACGGTGTGCCCCGCTTCCCGGAGCACCGCCGCGGTGACGGCGCTGTCGACCCCGCCGCTCATGGCGACGAGGATCGTGGAGGGGCGGTCGGGGAGAATGTTCATACTCGATCAGGCGGCGAAGCTTGGAGATCCCGCGCGGATTTTCTGGACGACCGGAGGAACGATTTCCAGGACCCGGTCGATCTCCGCGTCCGTCGTGTAGCGTCCGACGCTGAAACGCACCGCGGCCTGCGCGAGCGCGGCCGGAACGCCCATCGCCAGGAGGACGTGCGACGGATGGGCGGAACCGGCTTTGCAGGCTGAGCCCGCCGAGACCGCCACCCCCTTCATGTCGAGCGAGAGAATGAGATGCTCCCCCTCCGCTCCCTGGAACGAAAGATGCGCCGTGTTGCAGACGCGCGGCGCGCCGTCGCCGTGGCGCACGACCTGTGGAACGGCGGCCATGAGGCCCGCCTCCAGCCGGTCGCGGAGCGCCGTCAGCCGCGGTGGCGCCGTCTTCATCTCCTCCTGCGCCACCTCGCACGCGCGTCCGAGGCCGACGATCGCGGGGACGTTCTCGGTGCCCGCGCGGCGCCCGCGCTCGTGCTCCCCGCCGTGGGAGAGCGGCGCGAGTCGGAATCCGCGCTGCACGTAGAGCGCGCCCGCTCCCTTCGGCCCGTAGAACTTGTGCGCCGTGATCGTGACCAGGGTCGCGTTCCAGGCCTTGACGTCGATCGGGTATTTCGCGGCGGCCTGTACCGCGTCGACATGAAAGGCGATGCCGCGCGAGGCGCAGAGGGCGCCGATCTCGGCCGTCGGCTGAACGACGCCGGTCTCGTTGTTCGCGGCGATGATCGTGACGAGCACGGTGTCGGGACGGAGCGCGGCGGCCACGGCGTCGGCCGAGACGCGACCGTTCCCCTCGGGGACCACGCGCGTCACCGTGTAGCCCTCGCGCTCCAGGGCGTCGCACGAATGGCGGACGGCGTCGTGCTCGATGGCGCTCGTCACGACGTGGCGGCCCTTCTCGGCCAGCGCCCTCGCGGCGCCGATCACACCCATGTTGTCCGACTCGGTTCCGCCGCTCGTGAGGACGATTTCTCCCGGAGCGGCGTTCAGAAAGGCGGCCACCTTTCCCCGCGCCTCCTCGATCGCCCCCGTCGCCTCCTGTCCGAAGGCGTGAACGCTCGACGCGTTGCCGTACCGCTCCCGGAAGTAGGGGAGCATGGCGTCGAGCGCCTCGGGACAGCAGGGCGTGGAGGCGTTGTAGTCGAGATAGATGCGGGACATCGGCGTTTCCCCCTTGGAACGCGCGTGTGAACTTGACGTTATGAGAGTATCAAAAAAGAAGGGCCGGGCGCAATCGAGGCGCCCGGCCCGGAATCGTCCTGGAACTGGAGGTGGGGGCGTCTACTTGCCCGCGTCCCCGGCCTTCGCCTTGGCGGAGTCGGCCGCGGCCTTCTCCATGGCCATCTTCGCCTTGATGGCTTCACCCTGCTTTTTCGCTTCTTCCATCTTCACCGTCGCGGCCGCCTTCGCCGTTTCGGTCTTGGCGGCGTCGCCGGCCTTGACTGCGGCCGCCGCCTTCGTCGTCTCACCCTTCTTCGCCATCCATGCCGCGCGCGGCATGATCCGGACCGACTTCACCGTGGTCCACTCGAGCGGCTTCGACATCTCTCCGCCATTGGGGCTCGGACCGACCGGCGTGTTGGCAATGATGTCGAGTACGTCGATCCCCTCGAAGACGCGCCCGAATGCCGTATAAGCGCCGTCGAGAGAGGACGCCATGCCATGCACAATGAAGAATTGCGACCCCCCCGAGTTCGGCGTTCCGCTGTTCGCCATCGAGAGGACACCCTTCTCGTGGCGGTGGCTGTTGAACTCGTCATCGATCTTGTAGCCGGGATCGCCGGTGCCGAGATTGGACGCCTTCGGGTTCTTCGAATTGGGGTCGCCGCCCTGGATCATGAATCCCTTGATGATCCGGTGGAATCCGGTGCCGTCGAAGTAGCCCTGCCGGGCGAGCTTCTTGAAATTCGCGACCGTCTTCGGCGCCTCTTTCGCCCAGAACTCGACGACCATGCGGCCCTTCGAGGTCTCCATCACCGCCACTTCGTCAGCCGCGGCGCCTGCCTTGCCGGCGGCGGACTGGGCGTTCGGGGCCTTCGCGGCGGTCTGCTTCGCCGCGTCACCGGCCGGCGGATCGACGGCATACGCCGCACCCGCGACCAGGAATCCCGCTGCCGTCATCCCCACCACGCCACGAATGGACATCCGAAACATCGAGCCTCCTTGCCTAGGGGTCGAAACGCGAATCATCAGTTCGTCTTCTCCTTCGTCTTTAGAAGTCTCACGATGCGGCGCTGGCGCTCCAACTCGCGCTGCGCGCTCTCGGCGTAGGCCGGGTCGGCCAGCGCCGCCTCGAAGACCGGGATGGCCTCCTCGTGGCGGCCCATCTTGTCGAGCGCTTGCGCCCAGCAGAACTTGAGACAAGCGTTCGCGCTGTCGCCCGCAAGCCCTTCCTTCGCCGCCTCGATCGCCCGCTGGTAGCGGGTCGCGTCGTAGTAGGCGTAGGCCATGTTGCAATAAACCCCCTTGTAGTTCTGTGGGTCCGTACGAACGACCGCCCGGAAGAGATCCACGGCGCGGTCGGTCTTGTTCGTCTTGGCGTACGCCTGGGCCAGATAGTAGCGATCGACGGTCCCGAGCGACTCTCCGAGCGACTCGTAGTGCTTGATGGAGACGGGATAGCGCTCCAGCTTGAAATTCACCCAGGCCAGCTGCTTCTTCGCCCCGACGTCGAGGGGCGATAACTGCAAGACTCGCTGGCACGCGGTGGCGGCCTCGGCGTAGAGCCCGCCGCGCGACGCGGCCGCGGCCAACGACCGGGCGATTTCGGCGTCGCGGGGATCGAGTTCGGCGGCCTTGTAGAGCGCGGAGACAGCCTCCGCGGCCTTCCCCTCGCGCGAGTAGATTTCGCCGAGCTGGCGATAGACCTGCGCCTGCCGGTCGGGAGCGTTCTTCACGAAGCGAAGCGTCTGCCGGCAGATCGACGTCGCCTCCCCGTACTCCGCCGCCTCCATGAGCGAGCGGGCGAGCGAGAGGCGAAGCCCCACGTCCTCCGGGGCCAGCGCGACAGCCTGGCGGTACGCCTTGGCGGCCTTGTCGAGTTCGCCGAGCGCGAGGTGCGCATCGCCGAGCGTCTGGAAGGCGGAAACCATCTGGGAGGAGACGCGCGTCGCACGTTCCAGGAGCGGCACCGCGTCCGAGTACTGGCCGCGGCGCACCTGCACCTGACCCAGCCCCGCCAGCGCGTCCTGATTGTTCGGCTCGTTCTCGAGCGCGAGCCGGAATTCCCGCTCGGCGTCGTCGAGGAGTCCACGATGGAGAAGATCAGCGCCGATGGCGACGTGACCGCGGGCGGAACTCGCCGACGACGCGACAGCCGAAGCGGCGTTCGCATCCGCCCCGGTGACGGGCGCCGTCTGTCTGGAGCCCGCGCAGCCGGCCGCGGTGAGAAGGAGAAGCGTCGCGGTGACGGCGGGAATGCGGGCCGAATATCGCGTGCCACGCGGATGCATCGGTCGGTGCCTCCCTGGATGACGCCGCGGCGCCTCGAGCGCCGGGATGGTCGCGGTCGCCGGGGTCAATGCCCCGCGGGGGTCGCCTTCTTCTGCTGATCGAGATACTCCTGCAACACCTGGATGCTGTTCCGCGCGCTCTCGGCCACGACGGAGAGCGAGTCGATGCCGACAACGCGGCGCCAGTAGGTGATTGCCGACGAATAGATGGCCGCGTCGGCGAAGGCCACGCCCAGGTTGTAGAGCGCTTCCTGGTTGTCCTTGTCGTGCCGGAGCGCCTTCTTGTAGAGGGCGGTCGCCTCGGGATGGCGCCCCTGTCCGTAATAGGAGTTCCCGAGATTGCAGAGCGCCCGGACGTTTGTCGAGTCGATCGCGAGCGCCTTCCTGTACGAGGCGATCGCCTGATCGAGCGCGCCGGTTTCCGCCTCGATGAGACCGATGCTCACGAACGCGTCCGCGATGGGAGACTTCGCGGAGGCGGCGCGCTTGAATTCGCCCAGCGCGTCGTCCCGTTTCCCCATCGTCAGGTAGTAGGTTCCCAGGTTGTAGTGCGCCGCCGCGTCGTCGGGATTGATCTTCAGCGCCCGCTGAAACGCTGCCTTCGCGTCGGCGCTCTTGCGCTGATCCATGTAGGTGGCGCCGAGGCTAACCCAGCCGGTGGAGTTGCTGGCGTCGACGATCGTCATCTTCTTGAACGCGGCCGCTGCTTCTTCGTAGCGGTGAACGCGCCGGTACGCGGAACCGAGCGCGAGCCAGGAGTTGGTGTCCTTCGGCGATTTCCTGGTGAATTCCAGCGCCTCGTCGATCGTCATCGCCTTCGGCGCCGGGCGCGACACGCTCTGCGTCGCCGGGGCCGCGCCGCCGGCCGGCGGACCCTGGGCTGAGGCGGGGAGGGCGGAGAAAAGCAGCGCCACGACCGCCGCGAGGCGGGCGGCCTGGAAGCCTATCCGATCCAGTAACTTGGCTTGGTGCCTTGAGTTCATCGATATTCTCCCGGTTGGTCGATACGCTATCCACTCCATACCCCGAAGTCAACGGGCTTCTCCCTTGCGCCCCAAGGGATTGGGAGTGCCGGAGCGGCGGGCGGCGGGCCGACCGGAGCCGCGGGCCCGCTACCGCGGCCCCATCTCCTCGCGGATTCCCGACCCCCGATACTGCAGCGCCTCCGCGAGGTGGGCCACGCCGACGCGTTCCGAGGCGGCCAGGTCCGCGATCGTGCGCGCCACGCGTCGCACGCGCAGGACCCCGCGTGCCGAGAGTCCGAAGCGCTCGGCCGCCTGCCGGAGGAGATTCTCTTCCGCCGGGCCGAGCGCGCCCCATCGATCGAGCTCGTTGGCGGTGGCCGCGGCGTTTCGCGCCGGCCCGCCCCGGACGAGCGCCCGCGCCCGCGCCGCCAGCA
>JANOOP010000342.1:0-3362 GCA_031421415.1 Candidatus Eiseniibacteriota bacterium | reverse complement strand
CGAAGAACGAAGGCGGCGCGGTGAAGAAGCGGGGAGATACCCACAAGATGGCGGAAGCCAACAAGGCATTCGCACACTACCGCTGGTAACAGCGAGTTAGAACGGAGTAACGGTGCCCCGGCTGTACGATCTTTCTCATATGCGAAACATTGGCATCATGGCTCACATTGATGCCGGCAAGACGACGCTCACCGAGCGCATCCTCTATTACACGGGGAAGGTGCATCGCATGGGCGAAGTTCATGATGGCGCCGCCACCATGGACTGGATGGAGCAGGAGCGCGAGCGCGGCATCACGATCACCTCCGCCGCGACGACCTGTCTCTGGCATGACCACCAGATCAACATCATCGATACGCCCGGCCACGTAGACTTCACGGTCGAAGTGGAGCGATCGCTTCGCGTTCTGGACGGCGCGGTCGCTGTCTTCTGCGGCGTCGGCGGCGTGGAGCCGCAGTCCGAGACCGTCTGGCGGCAGGCGGACAAGTACACCGTCCCGCGTATCGCCTTCGTGAACAAGCTCGACCGCGTCGGCGCCGATTTCGCGTACGTGGTCAGCATGATGAAGCAGCGGCTCGGCGCGACCGCCGTGCCGCTCCAGTACCCGATTTACGTCGGGGACGTCTATACCGGGATGATCGACCTCGTCGACATGAAGGCGATCACCTACAGCACCGAGGAACTCGGGGCGGCGTATACCGAGTCTGAGATCCCGCGGGACCTCATGAAGGCCGCGGTCGATGCCCGCCACCACATGTTGGAAGCGATCGCCGAGCACGACGATCAACTCCTGCACGCGTACCTCGAGAACAAGGAAGTCACGCGCGAGATGATCCACCGGGCGGTTCGGGCGGGAACCATCGCCGGCAAGGTGGTTCCGGTCCTGGGTGGCACGGCCTTCAAGAACAAGGGTGTGCAGAAGCTTCTGGACGCGGTCGTCGCGTTCCTCCCCTCGCCGCTCGACAAGCCTCCCGTCTCGGGGATGAACCCGAAGACGCTGGAGCCGGAGCAGCGGAAGGTATCGGACGACGAACACTTCTCGGCGCTGGCGTTCAAGATCATGACCGACCCGTACGTCGGTAAACTGACCTTCTTCCGCGTCTACTCCGGGAAGATCAAGGCCGGAACGCACATCTACAACGCGAACAAGGAGCAGGGGGAGCGCCTCGGCCGTATCGTCGAGATGCACGCCAACAAGCGCGAGGATCGGGAAGAGGTCTTCTGCGGGGAGATCGCCGCGGCCGTGGGCCTGAAGAACGTTCACACGGGCGACACGCTCTGTATCAAGGAAAACCCGATCATCCTCGAGCAGATGCACTTCCCCGAGCCGGTCATCCAGGTCGCCATCGAGCCGAAGACGAAGACGGACGAGGAGCGCATGGCGACGGCGCTCGGCAAGCTCCAGGACGAGGACCCTACGTTCCGCGTGAAGACGGACGAGGACTCGGGCCAGACGCTCATCTCGGGAATGGGCGAGTTGCATCTCGAAATTCTCGTCGACCGCATGGTCCGCGAGTTCAGCGTTCAGGCGAACATCGGTAAGCCGCAGGTCGCCTACAAGGAAACCTTCTCGAGAAGCGTGGAGCAGCGCACGCGGTTCTCGAAGCAGACGGGCGGACGCGGGCAGTTCGCGGACGTGACGTTGATGGTGGAGCCGGTGCCGCCGGGATCGGGCTTCATTTGGGAGAACAAGATCAAGGGCGGCGCCATTCCCCGGGAGTACATCCCCGCGGTAGAGCGCGGTATCCTCGAGGCGATGGAGAACGGGATCGTCGCGGGGTATCCGGTGGTCGACGTGAAGGTGAGCCTCATCGACGGCCAGTACCACGAGGTCGACTCGTCGGAAATGGCCTTCAAGATCTGCGGCTCGATCGCGTTCAAGGAAGCGGCGGCAAGAGCCGGCGCGAAGCTCCTGGAGCCGATCATGGACGTCGAGGTGGTGGTGCCCGAGGAATACATGGGCGACGTGATCGGCGATTTGAGCTCACGGCGCGGTCGCATCGGGGGCATGTTCCAGCGCTCCGACGCGCACGTCGTGGCGGCTTCGGTTCCGCTCTCGGAGATGTTCGGTTACTCGACCCGTCTGCGGTCGATCACGCAGGGTCGTGCGGTCTATTCGATGCAGTTCTCGCGTTACGAGGAAATGCCGGCGGCGATGGCAGAACAGATCGTCGCTAAAGTAAAGGGAAGCTGAGCGCCGCGGCCGAGGTGGGCCGGCGCCGCTTGGAGGGACCGTTTCGATGGCGAAGCAGAAATACGAGCGGACGAAGCCGCACCTGAACGTGGGGACGATCGGCCACGTGGATCATGGGAAGACGACCTTGACGGCGGCGATCACGATGGTGCTGGCGCAGGGGAATCCGAAGATCACGGTGCGGGATTACGGGTCGATCGACAACGCTCCGGAAGAGCGGGAGCGAGGGATCACGATTGCGACGGCGCACGTGGAGTATGAGACGGCGAACCGTCACTACGCGCACGTCGACTGTCCTGGTCACGCGGACTACGTGAAGAACATGATCACGGGAGCGGCGCAGATGGACGGGGCGATCCTGGTGGTGTCGGCGGCGGACGGTCCGATGCCGCAGACGCGGGAGCACGTGTTGCTGGCGCGTCAGGTGGGCGTGCCGCACATGGTGGTGTTCATGAACAAGTGCGACATGGTGGACGATCCGGAGCTTTTGGATCTTGTGGAGCTGGAGATTCGAGAGCTTTTGAAGAAGTACGAGTTCCCCGGAGACGACACACCGATCATTCGCGGCTCGGCGAAGCAGGCGATGGACGGAGGGGGTAAGGACGCGAAGGCGAACGAGGCGATTTTGAAGTTGATGGAGGCGGTGGACACGTACATTCCGATGCCGGAGCGGGCGGTGGACAAGCCGTTCCTGATGCCGGTGGAGGACGTGTTCTCGATTTCGGGACGTGGGACGGTGGGGACGGGCCGCGTGGAGCGCGGGAAGATCAAGGTGGGAGACAAGGCGGAGATCGTGGGGATCCGGGAGACGCGGGAGACGGTGGTGACCGGAGTGGAGATGTTCCGCAAGCTACTGGACGACGCGCAGGCCGGAGACAACGTGGGTCTATTGCTTCGTGGGGTGGACAAGGACGATTTGGAGCGTGGGATGGTGGTGTGCGCTCCGAAGTCGGTGACGCCGCACAAGAAGTTCAAGGGATCGGCGTACGTGTTGAGCAAGGAGGAGGGGGGGCGTCACACGCCGTTCTTCCAGGGATATCGGCCGCAGTTTTACTTCCGGACGACGGACGTGACGGGAGTGGCGACGCTTCCGGAGGGCCGAGAGATGGTGATGCCTGGCGATAACGTGGACTTGCAGATCGAGCTGATCACGCCGATCGCGATGGAG
>JANOOP010000341.1:0-3313 GCA_031421415.1 Candidatus Eiseniibacteriota bacterium | reverse complement strand
GCGGCGATCACGAAGACGTCGCGCAGCACGCGCTGCCAGCGCGGCGAGAAGACGTCGAGATTTCCAATCGGGGTAGCGACGAGGAAGAGCGTTCCCGCCGCGTCGGCGCGTACATCGTTCACACCGTCCTCCCCCAGGTCTCCGCCGCCGCCTCGCGAAACGTGACGGCCGCGCGTTCGATCCCCGCGTCGTCCACGTCGAGATGCGTGATGGCGCGGATGGCGCCCGGCCCTCCGAAGGCAAGCGCCAGCACGCCGCGTCGTTTGGCGGCGTCGAGGAACGCGCCGATCCGCTCCGGCTCCCGCGTGGCGCGCGCGATCACGATGTTGGTCCCGATGTCGTCCGGCTCGATCGCGAACGGGGAGATCTCGGAGAGCGACTCGGCCAGGCGCCGCGCGCGCCTCCTCGTCGAACGCGGCGTTCCCCGCCACGGCCGAACCGACCGGCGCGCCGACAGCGAGTAGACGCTGCCGCTGTGCCAGTTGAAGGTGTTCTCGGCCTCGAGGAGCGCGGGGCGGTCGGCGTCGCGCTCCAGAACCGACGCCACGTCGGCCCCGCAGAGCCGCCCGCGGTCGTTCGAATCCAGGATCTGGAACTGCCGCCCCATCATCTCGGCGACGGCGCGCGATTCGACCAGGACGAGGTGGCTATGCGGCGCGAGCGCGATCCGGTCGCCGCGCTTTGTCTGGACGGAGACAGCGATCTCGTTCCCCATGCAGCCGCTTGGAACGAAGAGGGCTGCCTCCTTGCCCAGGAGGCGCGCGGTCTCCTCTTCCAACAGGCGGACGGTCGGATCGTCGGCGAAGACATCGTCTCCCACCTCCGCCTCCGCGATCGCCCGGCGCATGGCCGAAGTGGGGCGCGTCACGGTGTCGCTTCGAAGGTCGACGTAACTCGTTGTCAGGCAATCTCCCTTCGATTGAATCGCCGGGGGGCCGATGCTAGTCTCAATGGGTATCGACCCTGGAACAGATCAACCCCTCGCCGAGTATAAGGGGTGAAGCCCTTCGGGCCGTTCCACGGAACCCTCAAGGAGGTTTACGAGATGTACGGATTCTGGGATCCGACGATGATTCTCCTCATCCCGGGCGTGATTCTCGCGTTCTACGCCCAGATGAAGGTGCAGTCGACGTACAAGAAGTACAGCGGGATCGCCGCCGTCAACGGACGGAACGGCAAGGACATCGCCGAAATGATCTTGCGGCGAAACGGCATCGACAACGTGGCCGTCGAGGTGGGGGAGGGCTTCCTCTCCGATCACTACGACCCGATTCACAAGAAGATCCGGCTCTCGCCGCACAACTACCACGAAGCCTCGATCTCGGGCGTGGCGGTCGCGGCGCACGAGGTAGGGCACGCCATCCAGCATGCCGAGGGATACGCGCCGCTCCGGTTGCGGACGACCATCTTCCCGCTCGCGAATATCGGCTCCAGCCTTTCGTGGATCTTCATCATCGCCGGTCTCATGTTCCTGCCCGGCCTGAAGATCGCCGGGGTAAGCCTGCTTGACGTGGGGATCGTGCTCTTCTCCTTCGGCGTGCTCTTCCAGCTCGTGACGCTACCGGTCGAGTTCGACGCGAGCAAGCGCGCGCTGGTGCAGTTGAACACGCTGGGGCTGGTGGCGCCGCAGGAACAAGCGGGGGCGAAGAAGGTGCTCGACGCGGCGGCGCTAACGTACGTGGCGGCCGCGACGGCGGCGATTCTGTCGCTCGTCCGGCTCCTGATCCTCCGCGATCGTCGCAACTGATCGCGGCGACCACGGTCAAATGAGAAACGGGACGCCCAGCGGCGTCCCGTTTCGCTATCCCCTGATTCATCATGAAGCTGCCGCGGGGCGGGTGGAGCGGCATCCCGCGCCGCGGCGCCGCCGTGGGGGCAATCAGATCTGGGCGACGATGTCTTTCAGTTCCTTCGAGACTTTGAAGACCGGCACGCGGCGCGGTGGCACGGGAACCGACTCGCCCGTGCGCGGATTCCGCGCGAGGCGGGACTTCCGGTCCTTCACCTTGAACGTGCCGAAGCCCCGGATCTCGATGTGCTTGCCGGTGGCCAGCGCGCGGGACACGGCCTGAAGAAACTCGTCGACGGTATCGGCGACGTCCTTCTTCGTTAGGCCGGTGCGCTCGGCGATTTCGTCTACGAGATCTGCCTTGGTCATCCGCTCCTCCTGGCGAATCGGGGTGCGCGGTGCTCTAACATGGAGCCGGGACGGAACATAGCCCAACTCGGACGCGCGGCGCTACTGTAGACCCGCAAAAGATGGTGTCAATACTTTTCCTGCGTTAGGTTTCGCTCTACCACACGATTGCAACGATTGCCCGTGCAAGGAGCGGGTCGCTGGAGCGGTTTGGTACATGGCTCCGGGCTGGCTCATGGGAACCACGCGATAAGTTATTATACAACAATAGATTAAGGGGCCAGAAATGCGGCCGCAAGCAGGACCAGGTGGCACGTCCGTTGCCCTACTCCCAGAGGGAACGAAACTCTGGGAGCCACCTAGCCGCGGTCCTGACCCCACTTCTCCGGCCCAGCACCGACTGCACGCTAGCTGTATGGCTCCCTTTTCGTTTCCCCGATGACCGGCGCCCCGAGACACTTCCTCCTCTTCTTTATCGACGGCCTAGGCGTCGGCCTGGACGACCCCGAAATCAATCCGCTCGCCACGGGGCTCTTCCCCTCTCTCTCGCTCACCAAGGCGCGCACGCCAGAGGCCGAGGTGGGCCCGCCGGGCCTTGCGGGCGGCCTCGACGCCTCGATGGGCGTGAAGGGGCTCCCGCAGAGCGCCACCGGCCAGACCGCCATCCTGACCGGCGTGAACGCCTCCGCCGCCATGGGGCACCACATGTCCGGCTTTCCCGGGCCGACGCTCCGGAAGATCCTCCTCGAGCACTCCATCTTGAAGCGACTCCTCGCCGCCGGCGCCTCGGCCGAGTTCGCCAACGCCTTCGGCCCCCGCTTCTTCGAGCGCCCCGAGGCGGAACGGCGGATGTCGGCAACCACGCTGGCGACGCTCGCGTCGGGGCGGCCCTTCCGCACCTGGAAGGACCTTCTGGCGGGGCGCGCGGTGGTGCACGACCTCACGCACTGGCGGATGCGAGAATGGGGCTACGACCTGCCGCTTCGAACGCCGGAGGAGGCGGGGGAAATCCTCGCGCGCCAGTGCGCTCCCGAGGGCGTCGCGCGGAGTTTCACCCTCTTCGAATACTTCGAGACCGACCGCGCCGGTCACGCGCGGGATCGGGAGCGCGCGCTCCACTGCCTCTCCGACCTCGATCGCGCGCTCCGGACAGTGCTCTCGACCGTCGATCTCGCC
>JANOOP010000340.1:0-2824 GCA_031421415.1 Candidatus Eiseniibacteriota bacterium | reverse complement strand
GAGCGGTGCGGCGCCGCCAGGGCGTCGAGCGGTCCGAGTTCGCTCGCCAGCCAGCGAAGCGCCTGCTCCCAGGGCCCGAAGTGGCCGCTCACGATCAACGTTGCGGTCGTCTCGCTTCGCGCGAGGTCCAAGATGCGGCGCGCCTCGTCGTCGAGTACCACGCGAGGAGCGCGATCTCGATCGGACGCGCGAAGAAAATCGAGGAGAGAGCGCGCGAAGGCTCGGTAGGTCTCGCGGGCGCCGGGAAGCGGCGAGGGCTCCGCGGACGCGAAGCGGCGAAGGCGGCGAAGGCGGCTCTCCACGGTCCGGGCCACGGCGGGGTGCGTCGCCACGTAGAGGTCGGCGATGGCGTCGGCGATGGTACCGCTCATCCGAAGCGGCAGGCGCCGCGCCACGAGCGCCGCGGCGCGGTATCCCCAGTCGGTCACTCGGTCCCTCGAGTTCGATGTGCTGCGCTGGCGGTGCGGCCCCTCGGGGCCGGAGACGGCGACGCCCCGGAGCAGGGCACCGGGGCGGGACGCAAAACGTCATGGTCGGGGCGACAGGATTTGAACCTGCGACCACCTCCACCCCAAGGAGGTGCGCTACCGGGCTGCGCTACGCCCCGACCTACTTGGATCATGGAGTCGGCGTGCCCGCCTATCGTAGCGGGTCGGCGGGGTCCGGACAAGCGGCCAGTCGAACGCGGCGCGGCGGGTCGCTCGTGCCGCGCCGGGCGGCGCGGACTACGACGAGCGGCGGCCGCGACCGCGCGGCGCGGGCGAATCGTGACGAAGGAAATCGAGCAACTCCCGGAGATCGGCGCGGAGGCCGCGGATCGCCTCCTCGCGATCGAGCCGCGCGAACGGAATCCCCATCTGGTCCTTCTCCGAGACGCGCTCGTCGAGAAGCTTTCGCTTCGCTCCCTCGATCGTGAAACGCTGATCGTAGAGGAGCTGCTTGATGTCGAAGAGAACCTCCACGTCGCGCTTTCGGTACATGCGCGCGCCGCCGCGTCCCTTCCGCGGGCGGAGCATCCCGAACTGGGTCTCCCAGTACCGGAGCACGTGCGGCTTCACGCCGACCAGGTCGCTGACCTCGCTGATGGAGTAGTAGAGTTTTCCTTGGGGTAGCGACTTCACAGTTCCCTCCTCACACGGTTCTCCGCCTCGGATTTCAGGTCTCGGGTCAGGAGCTCGCGCAGCGCCGCGCGAGCGCTCTTTCCCTCGAAGAGGATGGCGTGGACTTGCTCGGCGATCGGAAGCTCCACGCCGTGGCGCCGCGCGAGCGCGACCGCCGCCTCGCACGTGCCGACTCCTTCGGACACCATCGGCGAGGAGGCGAGCGCCTCCGCCAAGGTGGCGCCGCGCCCGACCGCCTCGCCCAGGCGGCGGTTGCGGCTGTGACGGCTCGTCGCCGTCGCGATCAGATCTCCCATCCCCGCGAGCCCCGCGAACGTCTCGGCGCGGGCGCCCATGGCGCATCCCAGCCGGGACATCTCCGCCAGCCCTCGCGTCAAGAGCGCCGCCTTCGTCGAATCTCCGAAGCCGAGCCCGTCGCTGATTCCCGCGGCGATGGCCACGACGTTCTTGAGCGACACGCCGACTTCCACTCCTATCACGTCGTCGTTCGTGTAGATCCGGAACGACTCCGTGGAGCAGGCCTCCTGCACCGCCGTGGCGCGCTCCCGATTCCGGCTCGCCGCGACGATGGCCGCCGGCACCTGGCGCGCCACCTCCTCCGCGTGACTCGGGCCGGCAAGGACGACCGGATCCTCCCCCGCGGGAGACGGCAGCGTTTCCGACACGACCTCGCTCATTCGCCGAAGCGTTCCCTTCTCGATGCCCTTCGTCGCGACGACCACGAGGGGCGCCGCGGCGAACGTGCTTCGCGCTTCGACCGCCAGACGAACGGCCGTGGCGCGAAGCGCATGCGACGGCGTGACGAGAAGAATCAAGTCGGCTCCGGCCGCTGCTTCCGCGAGGAGCGGCGTCACGACGATGGAGGGAGGAATCTCGACGCCGGGGAGGTAGATGTCGTTTCGGCGCGTTTCCGCCAACCGCTTCGCGAGATCGGCCTCGTAGACCCAGAGACGGACCGCGTGTCCCTTCCGCGCGAGGACGCTGGAAAGCGCGGTTCCCCAGCCACCGCCGCCGATCACCGCCACGTTCATGGCTTCGATTCCTTCGCGCCGCCGCCGAAGAGGGTTGGCTCCGTACCCTTCAACAGGCGTCTGATGTTCGGGAGATGACGGATAAGAACCAGAGTCGCCACCGCGCTCCCGACGATCGTGACGACAAGCCGGTAGGGACCCTCCGGCGTGAGCCAGCACAACAGGAATGGGTAGAGAAACGCCGCCCCGATCGATCCGACCGAGACGCGGCGGGAGAGCGCGAAGAGGAGGACCCAGATTCCGAACGCGATCGCGGTGGGAAGGGTGACGATGCCGAAGAAGACGCCGAGGCTGGTCGCCACGCCGCGCCCGCCCTTGAAGCCGGCCCATGGCGAGAACATGTGCCCCAGAATGGCCGCGAGCCCCGCGGCGAGCGCGGAGGGAATCAGGACCTGGCTGAGCCCGATCCCCGACGAGGCGATGTTGTGGGGAGACGCCGTGATGAGCGGCGAGATGGCGGCGATGAATCCCTTCGCGGCGTCGAGGACGAAGACGACCGCTCCCCACTGGGGGCCGAGAACCCGGAACGCGTTCGTGGCGCCGATGTTCTTGCTGCCGGCGGCCTGGAGGTCCGCGCCGAGCGCGCGCCCGATCCAGAGGCCCGAGGGAATCGAACCGAGGAGGAGCCCGAGGATCACCGAGATGGGGTCGATACGAATCGCGTCACCCTCC
>JANOOP010000339.1:0-2798 GCA_031421415.1 Candidatus Eiseniibacteriota bacterium | reverse complement strand
CTCTCAGTAGGACGGGTAGCTTCCACTGATATCGCTTGAAGTGCCGAAGGCCATGTCCAATCGGGCCGTCCTGGGCGCCGGGCCAAAAGTACACGCGGCGGTTTAGGTTCTCGACCACGTCTTCGAACGTCCCCTCAGTCTGGAAATCGATATTCGCCTTCACGAGGGGATCTTGATCACAAATTTCGACTACACCGCCGTCTCGCGGAACTTGCAATGGGCCTCTTCGGGGGATGTGGGTTAGCTCGGAGCGATTGGATTCCGCGAGGAGCCGCGCCGTCGAGACCAGGTGGCGGGTCCTCCGCAGCAAGGGGAGATTGTCCGCTGCGGTGAGGTGGTACAAGAAGGGTCGCAGCTCAATCAGTCTTTTGAGATCGAAACCCAATCGCATCTCCAGTTCTGCCACCCTCGCCGCAGTGCTTACGGCTCCCGCATCCGCTCTTGCGCGGAGGCGCCCGCCGCCAGAGTATCATCTCCAGGCATGCCTTCCCCCATCCTCGTAACCGACCACGAGTGGTTTGAGTACCTCCAGGCCCACGGGCCGTTCGACGAGGTCAACTTCTGGCGCCCGTCGGACAAGCGGAAACCTTCGTGGCCGGTGGGAACGCCAACTCTCTTCAAACTCCGGAAGCCCTACGGCGGCTGGATCGTGGGGTACGGGCTCTTCGCTCGGCATGAGCTCGTGCCCGCGTGGCTGGCATGGGACGCATTCGGCGACAAGAACGGGGCGGCAGACTTTTCCCGCATGCGGGACCGGATCGAGAAGTTGAGGCGGAATACCGGCGCCGCCGAAGATCCCGCCGCCCCCATCACCCGCGCCGGCGATTACTTCATCGGCTGCCTGATGATCTCGCAGCCTGTCTTCCTCGACCGCGAGGCCTGGGTCCGCCCGCCCGCGGGTTGGCCGGACAACGCGGTCCAGGGGAAGAGCTACGACCTGACCGTCGGCGAGGGCGCCCGAGTCTGGCAGGAAGTGATCTCCGCGGCCGGCGCCAAGAGGACCGGCGCCTCGGTATCGGGTCCCGGGACAAGCACCGGCCCCCGCTACGGTGATCCGACCCTGGTTCGCCCGCGACTGGGCCAGGGCACGTTCCGCCTCTCCGTGACCGCGGCGTACGCCAGGGCCTGCGCGGTGACGCAGGAGCACTCGCTCCCGGCGCTCGAGGCGGCGCATATCCGCCCGTTCGCGGAGGAGGGGACGCACGAGGTCTCGAACGGACTGCTGCTCCGGAGCGACATCCACCGGCTGTTCGACAAGGGGTACGTGGGCGTGACGCCGGAGTATCGGTTCGTGGTGAGCAAGGCGCTGAAGGAGGATTTTGAGAACGGAAGGACGTATTATCCGCTCCACGGCAGGGAGATCGCGATCCCTGGCATCGCCGCCGAGAAACCCGACATCAACTATCTCGAGTGGCACCTATCATCGAGGTTTCGCGGCTAGAGTACGAGACGGCCGCTTCCGAGCCACCGCCAACCCAGGACGGCAACCCCCATGGGCGAAACGCGCGTAGATCTCGTCCACCTGCTCGAAGACCTTCGCGACGCCTATCCCGGCTCGATCGAGGAGACGATCCTCACGGAGATCGTCGCCAACTCGCTCGATTCGGGCGCGGACGAGATTGCCTTCTCCCCGGACCCCACGACCTCGACGCTCACCGTGCTCGACAATGGCTCCGGCATGAAGCGCCGCGACCTTACCCGCTACCACGACATCGCTTCGAGCACGAAGACGCGCGGCGAAGGGATCGGCTTCGCGGGGGTTGGCATCAAGCTGGCGCTTCTACTTTCCGAGGACGTCGTGACGGAGACGCGCCGCGGGAAGATTCACATCGCGTCGCGGTGGCGGCTCGCGTCGAAGCACAAGGCGCCGTGGAAGTGGGAACCGCCCGCGGGGCTCGTGCCGGAACGCGGCACCGCGGTGCGGATGCACCTCGACAGCCCGCTCTCCCCGCTCCTCGATCCCGGGTACATCGAAGGGGCGCTGCTTCGACACTTCAGGCCCCTCTTCGACCCGCGCTTCCGCACGATTCTGGCGGCCCGCTACCCGCGCCCCATCCGCTTCTCGGTCCACGGAAGCGAGATCGCGGGTGGCGAAGTCGGAGCGATGGCAGACGGCGAAACCGCGACGATCGAGGTGCGCCTTCCGCGAAAGCGGAAGCCCGCCGCGCTCGGCCATCTCTTCCGCTCCACCACGCCGATTCCGGAGGAGCGCGCGGGGATCGCGATCAGCACCCTCGGAAAGATCATCAAGAACGGGTGGGACTGGCTGGCGCTTTCGCCGAGCGATCCAACGCGGATCGGCGGCATCATCGAGGTACCGGCCCTCGCGGAGTGCCTCACACTCAACAAGGCCGACTTCATTCGCACGGGCCCGCGAGGCGCGCTATTCCTCTCGTATCGGAAGGCGATCCAGGAGGCGGTCTCGCGGCAGCTCGCGATTTGGGGCGACGCGCGCGACGCCGAGGAGGAATCGCGACGGCGCGCGGCGCGTCCGGTGGAACGCGACCTGGAGCGCGTCTTGGTGGATCTCGCCGATCAGTTTCCACTTCTCGCGGCGCTGGTGGAACGAAGAGAGGGAGGGCAGCGTCGGCTTCCGATGGGGCGGCATGGTGGGAGCGGCGATCTCGTGGCCGCATCGGGGACGTCGGCAATGCTGCCTGAGGGCGCTGTCCCCGGCGTCGCGGCGGGAGCGGAAGGATCGGAGGCGGCCGCGCAGGAGCCCCCGACGACCGCCGAGCCATCGTCGTCCGAATCAGAGGCCGCGCGGCTGGAAGCGCCGGTCGTCGGGCACCACCCCG
>JANOOP010000338.1:0-13242 GCA_031421415.1 Candidatus Eiseniibacteriota bacterium | reverse complement strand
GCGCCGGGGGCCACGAGCGCGGAGCCCGGCTCGACCACCTCTTCGCCCTGCGACCCCTTCTCTGGATTCCGGCGATCGCGCTCTTCGAAGCCGGCCGCGCGGCTGGAGGCGGCGCCTGGTGGCCCTCGCCGCGTGTCGCTCCCGCGCTCGTCTCGCTCCTGGCCATTATGGGGGCCGTGCAACTCGCCAACGGGTGGAACGACCGCGCGGGCGATCGGATCAACCGAAAGGGCCGAGAGGTCGCATCGGGCGCCTTGCGGGGATGGGATCTGGCGGCGCTGGGGGCTGCGCTCTTGATTCTCGCGCTCGTAGCGGCCACGTGCCCGATCGTGTCGCCGGGCGCGCGCGTGGCGCTCCTCGGAGCGCTGGGGTTGGGTGCCGCCTACGTCACGCCGCCGCTCGAATGGAAGCGGCGCCCCGGCCTCGACCTCCTCGCGCAGGCATCCGGCTACGGCGTCGTGGCATTCCTTCTCGGGATCGAGTCGTCCCCCTCGGCGGGGCAGGCGCTCTCCGCGAGTCTGGCGCGGGCGCTCCCGTACGCGCTGGGGATCGCCGCCGTGGGAGTGATCACGATGCTGGCCGATCGGACCGGGGACGATGCCGTGGGGCAGCGGACGACGGTCGTGGCGCTCGGTCCCCGGCGTTCGGTGAACCTGGCGCTCGGACTGGCGGTCGTGACGTCGGCCGCGGGGCTCGCCGTGGGCGCGTGGGCGCCGGGGCTTTGGGGGCTCCTCGCGATCGCCGCGATGGCCCTCTTCGCTCCGGCCGGCCCCCCATCGCGAGCGGAGCGGGGGATCTGCGGTGGGGGGGATCGCGAGGGCTGGAACCGGATCGCCATCGCGCTTCAGGTCACGTTCGTCCTGCTACTCCTGCCGTGCACCCCGGTGCCGCTCCTGAGCGCGTGCGTCATCGGCGCCGCGGCCGCGGCCCACGACCGAAGTCGCGGCGGGCAGGGGTATCCGATCCGATCGGGATCGCGAGACGGGATTGAAGCGGAACGCCCGAAGGCGGAGCGCGGCTAGCGGACGACGCGCGTGTAGCTGGCGCCGTCGCTCTGGTAGAGGTACCGGGTGACCACGCGCGTGGCCTGGTCGGTCGGAAGGAATCCCTCGCGTCCCAGCGAAGCGAGATCGGCGGGGTAATTCCCTCGCACCGAGCGATACGTCTCGAGCGCGACCGTGAGCCGAGCCGCGTCGTTCACCGTCGCGATCTCAGCCGCCCGCGGCGTTATCGGAGCTCCCGGTTCGGACGCGAGTCGCGCCACGAGGATCGGCGTCGCCCAGAGACCGATCGCGATCGACGCGGCGAGGACGAATCCTCCCACCGCCAGGGCGACTCCGCCTCCCGGCTCGGCGGCCTTCCGCTGGAGCGGAGGTGTCGCGAGCGAGGGGGTGTGTTGCGGCACGGCGCCCAGCGAGACCTCGACGACGCCGATCTCGAGCAGATGGTGGAGCGCTTCGAACGCCTCGAACTCCACGAGCTTCGACTGGCCGAGCACGTCCCGCAGGGGGCGGAGCCCGTCCACGAGCGGGATCATGCGTCTCTCGGCATCGGTGAATTCCTTCGGCGGCGCCGCGAGTGGTCTCGGCCGCAGGACCATGGCGGGGCTTGAAAAGGTTTCCCGGTAGCGCGCCATCTCGTCCATCCGGCGCATGCTCTCCATCAGGAGCCCTTCGGTGTTCAGCCGGACGTTCACCGCGAACTTGGGAACGGTCCGCGCGTCTCCGGAGAAGTTGTACTGGCCGGTCTTCCAGGTCAGAAGCTGGTGGAGTGTGTCCTGGATCTGATCCTCGACGGCACGGCCGAGGTCGTCGCTGGTCGTGTAGTTGCCGGTGAGAAGAATGTCGGTCAGTTCGCGACGGCTCTCGATCTCGATGGTCTCGATCTGCTTCAGCTGCGCCTCGGTCAGACGCCCGGTCTTCACGAGGAAAGGCTTCAGCGGGTCCTTCGCGTTCCGCCGCCGATCGCGCGTGGAGACGATGCGGCCGCCTTCGAAGAAGATGACGGCGACGTCGTCGCCCGAGGTCAGGCGGAGAACGCCCGACTTCTGCTGGACCGCGATCAGCTGGAGGATTTCGGGAAGGCTGAAGGTCTCGAGATTTCCCTGGAGGCCCATGAGTCTCACCCCTGCCGCGAGCGAGTACGCGGCTCGCTGGATCGCGCGGCGGAACGGGCCGCGCCGCCGGTCAAGCCGGTTTCACGGCTCGTGGTGGTGGCGAAGTAACGGGCGACGGTGATGGCGTAGGTCAGAAGGAAGAGAACGAGAATCGGCAACCGCTTCACCCAGCCGGCGCTCGGAATCGGAAGCACGTCGAGGCTAGGGACGAGCGCCCCGTTCGGAATGACGAGCATGGCCGCCGTCACCATCACGAGAATGGCGATGAAGCCGCTCAGCGCGGCGCCGCGAAGCATCTGGCCCGCACCGGGGAGGAGAACCGTGAGGACCGCCTGTCCGATCGTGCGGCGGCGCGCCGAGGTGCGGTCCCGCTTGGTGAGGAGGAGCCGCGTGAACTCCGTCGACTTGAGATCCTTCACGGAGTGGAAGCAGTCCTCGCAGAACGCGCGCTGCTGCATGCGGCGGACGCAGCGCCTGCAGACGATCTTGTGGCAGTTGGAGCAGGGGATCGTGGAGAGACTCCGTCCGGCAATCTGCCCGATGGCGGCAAAGATCAGGAAGAGGGCCGGGACGAAGACGAGCGTGAACGGCGCGCGGGGTTGCAGCGACGCGGCGAAGGAGAGCCAGCGATTGCCCTCGAGCGCCGCAATGCCCTGCTCCGCCGAGTGCCGGCGCGCCAGCGTCCATAGTTCCTCGATCGGCGCCGCTGCGTCCATGACGGTCCGGTTCAGCTGCGGCGTGCCCCACCGGCTGAAGTCCCGGACCCGGTCGAACGCGAGTCCCGTGGCCTTCGCCTGTTCGCGTGTCGCTTCGCTGAAGAGGAGTTGCTTGGTGTAGACCTGGGCCAGGTTGTAGTGCGGCTCGACCGCGGAGGGATTCGCCGCCGCCGCCGCCTCGTACCACTGGCGGGCGTGATCGAAATCGTCGCGGGCGAAGTAGACGTTTCCGAGATTCGTGAGGATCCAGGACTTCTTGGGGCGGAAGACCGCGGCGCGGGTCAACTCGCGTTCCGCCAGGTCGAGATCTCCGCCACGTCGGGCCTGCGTGCCGAGCGCAAAGGCGTAGAGCGCCTCGTCCGGATCGGCCTCCTGCCAGGCATGGAGCGCCGCGGCGAGGTCGGCATCGTAACCGCTGTTCAGCGCGCGATCGACGAGGAGGCTCGGTTCCTCAAGCGTCGGTGCTCCGGCCCACGGCGCGATGATCGGCATCCCACCCGCCAGCGCGAGCGTGGACGCCAGGAAGACGAGAACGAGGAACCACTCGCGCTTGCCGAGGCGGAAGGAGACGAGTCCGGCGTAGAGCCCCGCGGTCGGAATCGCCCCCAGGCCCCAGGCGCACGGGGCGAGCGCGACAGCCATGGCGCCGAGCCGGCCCGCCGAGGAGGCACGGGCCTGGAATGCTTCCTGGAGGATATGGATGAGATGAGGCAGGTGGCGAAGGGTGATGCCGACGATCGCCAGCAGGAGCCCGAGCGTCCAAACGACCGCGATACCGGTCAGGAGGTTCGCGAGCAGGTGGCGCTGCCACGCGTACCCGCGTCCCAGGATGCGGAACGCCTCGCTCCACTCGGAGACGGCGCGGCCGGGGTCGCTGAGCAGGACCACGCGCGCGATCGTAAAGTGCGCGTCGGGGAATTGCGGATCGAATTGACTGGAGGCTTCCAGGAGCCGGACCGCCTCGGCGTTCTCGCCGCGATCGGCGGCGGCGAGGGCGGCGCGGTAGCACCCCTGGGCCGAGGGAAGGTCGCGCGTGACACCCGCGTCCCACTTCTGTTCCAGCGCCAGCCGAATCTCGTCGGAGGACCAGGCGGCGCGCGCGGAACCTGGGATGAGGCAGGCGGCGAGCGCGAGCAGGCAGACGACGAGTCCCGCCGCGACACGAGGTAGCGCGGCGGAATCGACGGATGGTTCGAACGAGGGGAAATCACGGCATCGCGCCACGGCGGCACGTTAGGCGTCGGTGAAACGGGGTGTCAAGGGAAATGTCCCCCCATGGTATCCTCGACCGCTCGACAAACGTTCTCACGACAGATCGATGGAGGCTTGGAACGGCCATGAGTGGAACCGCGACGCGGATCGAGACCCTGAAGCAGGCGATCGGCGGTGACGTGTTGCTGGAAGGGTGGCTCTACAACCGCCGGTCGAGCGGGAAGATCGAATTCTTGCAGGTGCGGGACGGCAGCGGCACGGTGCAGTGCGTCGCCGTGAAGTCGGAACTCCCCGAGGAGACCTTCGCGCGCTGCGCCGCGGTCACCCAGGAGAGCGCGGTCCGGGTTCGCGGCACCGTCCGCGAGGACAAGCGCTCCCCGAGCGGCGTGGAATTGACGCTGAAGGAACTCGAGATCGTCTCCGAGAGCCGCGACTACCCGATCACGCCCAAGGAGCACGGCCCGGACTTCCTCCTGAACCACCGCCACCTCTGGATCCGCTCCCCGCGCCAGCACGCGGTGCTCCGCATCCGGCACACGCTCGTGCAGGCCTGCCGCGACTTCCTGGACCGGGACGGATTCATTCTGGCCGACGCGCCGATCTTCACGCCCGCCGCCTGCGAGGGGACAACGACCCTCTTCGAGACCGACTACTTCGGCGAGAAGGCGTACCTGACCCAGAGCGGACAGCTCTACAACGAGGCCACGGCGATGGCGTTCGGGAAGAGCTACTGCTTCGGGCCGACGTTTCGCGCGGAGAAATCGAAGACCCGCCGCCACCTCATCGAATTCTGGATGGTCGAGCCGGAAGTCGCCTACGCGACGCTCGACGACGTGATGTCGCTGATCGAGCGCTTCCTGGAATACACGGTCGGCCGAGTGCTGGAGGCCCGGGGGCCGGAGCTCACGCTCCTCGGCCGCGACGTCGCGGCGCTGGAGCGCGTGAAGGCGCCATTCCCGCGTCTCTCCTACGATCAGGCGGTGTTGGTCTTGAAGGAGAAGGGGCAACCGTTTGAGGACGGGAACGACTTCGGCGGCACCGACGAGACCATCCTGACGGAGGGATACGACCGGCCCTTCTTCGTCCACCGTTTCCCCGCGGCCGTGAAAGCCTTCTATATGAAGCGCGACCCCCAGGACGAGCGTCTCTCGCTCTCGTGCGATCTCCTGGCGCCCGATGGATACGGCGAGATCGTCGGGGGCGGGGAGCGCGAGGAGAGCCTGGAACGGCTGGTGGCCCGGATCGAGGAGCACCAGCTCCCGATGGCGGCGTTCGAGTGGTATCTCGATCTTCGTCGGTACGGAACGGTGCCGCACGCCGGATTCGGGATGGGCATCGAGCGGACGCTGACCTGGATCTGCGGGCTGGAGCACGTGCGCGAGACCATTCCATTCCCGCGCCTGCTTCACCGGATGCACCCCTAAGGCCGCGCGACGATCCTGCGTAAAAGGGCGCGTTCGTGGTAGAATAGCTCTTTCGCGCTGCTTCCGAGTTCCGACACCATGCGAACGCGCCCGTCGCCGCCGGCCGCCAGCCCGGTCCCTCCTCGCCGCCTCGTGGCGCCCTTCCTCGCGGGGGTGCTCGCCGCGCTTCTCTGCTTCTGCGGCGCGCCGCTCCGCGCCGAGGCGGCGGCGCGCTCGCTCTACCGCATTCCTCCCGCCAAGATCGAAACGCTCCATCGCTTCCTGGTCGCGGGAATCGACGTGGCGGGAACCGGCGAGGATGGATCGCTCCACGTCTTCCTGAACGCCACCGAGCTCGCCTCGGCCGAGGCCCTCGGTCTCGCCCCCCAGCCGCTTGCGCCTCGCGGTGCGCTGGCGGCGCCCGGAGCCGTCGCGGCTCCTCCCGGCCTCGGCGACTACCATACTTACGACGAGACGATCGCCGAGATGAGTTCGTACGTCGCCTCGCACGCATCCATCGCGCGGCTCGACACGATCGGCGTCTCGATCGAAGGGCGCCTGATTCTCGGCGTGAAGATCTCCGACGACGTGGCGTTGGAGGAGGCGGAGCCGGAGGTCCTCGTCGTGGGATGCCACCACGCGCGTGAGCTGATGAGCGTGGAGTTGCCGCTCTACCTCATGCGGCGGCTCCTCGACGGATATGGTGTCGATCCGCTCCTGACTTCGCTCGTCGACTCGCGGGAGATCTGGATCGTCCCGATTCTGAATCCCGACGGGCACGTCTACGTGCAGAACAACTCCGGCGGGCAGTCCGGCGGCTGGTGGCGGAAGAACCGGCGGCCGAACGGGGACGGCACGTTCGGCGTCGATCTCAATCGGAACTACGGCTTCAACTGGGGCCACGACAATCTCGGCTCGAGCCCCTCGCCCGCCGTCGAGACGTACCGGGGAACGGGGCCCTTCTCGGAGCCGGAGACAGCGGCGATCCGCGATTTCATGGTGCGTCACGAGTTCAGCGTCTCGGCCTCGTTCCACAGCTACGGCCAGCTCTTCCTCTACCCCTGGGGTTACGATCTCCTCGACACGCCGGACCACGCCGTCTTCGGCGCGCTCGGCGATTCCGTGGCCGTGCAGAACGGCTACCGGGCCGGGAACCCGAAGAGCGGCGCGATCTACCTCACGAACGGAGACATGGACGACTGGGTCTACGGCGACACGACCGCCAAGCCCCGGCTGCTGGGCTTCACGTTCGAGTTGAACACGTACGAGCAGGGGGGCTTTTACCCGAACGACGCGCTCATTCCCTCCACCTGCGCGCTGAACATCGGTCCGCTCCTCACGCTCCTGCGCTACGCCGACGGGCCGCGCCGCATTCTCCCTCCGCCGCGTGTCACGCCGCCCGCCTTCGCGGCACAAGCAACGGGTGTGCTCCTCTTCTGGACCGTTCCAAGTCCCGATCCGAGCAACCCGGCCGCGCGGCACGATGTTCGCCGCATCGACTCGGTCGTTCGCGCCCTTGACGATGCCGAGGGCGGCGTGAGCGACTGGGACTCGCTCCGCTTCGTGTGGAGCGCGACTCGGTCCGCGAGCGGGACCCACTCCTACTGGTCGGGCTCGGGGAACAATCGCGTGAGCCTGCTCACCGCGCGCGCCGGCTTCGACGCCGCGGGGAACGATAGCGTCGTCGTCCGCGCTCTCTGGGATCTGGAGCCGTTCTACGATTACTGGTACGCCGAAGCGTCCAGCGATGGAGGAGAGTCGTGGACGCGTCTTCCCGGAGACCGGACCACCGACGACAACCCCGTCGGGTACAACGATGGATCGGGCATCTCGGGGACGAGCGGCGGAGGCTTCCTGCGCGCGGCCTTCTCCCTCGCGTCCCACGCCGGCACGCAGGTCCTGGTCCGATTCCGCTGCGCGACCGACGGTGCGACGTTCGGCGAGGGGCTCTACCTGGACGACGTGATGCCGACGGCTCGCTACCTTGGCGCGTCGATCACCGATACGGGAAGTCCCGCGCCGCAGTTCCTCCTCCAGCCCCCACCCGCCACGCCGGGGCAGTACCAGGTCCGCGCGATCGACGGCGAGGGGCAGGCGGGACGCTGGGGCGACCGGGCCGCGTACCAGCCCGGGGTGACCGCGGCGGGCGCCGGAGATCTCGCGCTCGTGCGCGACCGACTGCTGCCGAACGCGCCCAATCCCTTCAATCCGCGAACGCGATTCCGATTCCAGCTTGCCGCGGGCGCCGCCGGACCGTTCAGGCTCTCCGTCTTCGATGTCACGGGACGGCTGGTCTCCACGGTGGTGGCCGGGCGCGACGAGGGCCGGGGTGGGGAACGGAGCGTCGACTGGAGCGCGCGCGACGCCTCGGGCCGGGAACTGGCGAGCGGTGTCTATCTTCTCCGGCTCCAGACGGTTCGGGCCTCCCTGGAGCGGAAGATCACCCTCCTTCGCTGACACCGACTTCGGGCTTTCTTTGGATTGACAGCGCGGACGACCCGACCGTACCCTCCCGATTCCATTTCCTCCCTTCATCTTGCGTCGGCATTGAAATGGAATTAGCCGGGCTTCGCCGGGGTAGGAACGGGAGATGACGATTGGGGCGCGGAGAGGACGTCGAAACAGCGATGTCATCGCGCAGTAACTTGACAGGCGGCAGGGTGATGGCTAGGCTCGCGAACGTGAGCCGTAGGATCCGGGCCGAGTCGTTCCGGCCGCAGGTGGCGGCGCTGGTGGTCGCCCTGGCCGGGTTTGGGTCCTGTGCATCGCCGGCGCCCCCACGCCCAGCAGTCCCCCCCGCTCCGATCGTATTGGCCGGAACCGAGTACGCGGCACCGATGCTCCGGGCGCAGATCCTGGCGTTCCGAGAGCTCTACCCGCAGGCCGATTCCATCGTCCTTCAACCGAACGGTTCGGCAGAAGGGATGGAGCAGCTTGTGAACGGAGAGGTGAGCATGGCCCTGATGATGCGCGATCTGACCGAGCCGGAAGTCGAGGCGGCCGTCACCAAGGACGGGCTTCGCTCCTTCCCGATCGCGTGGGACGCCGTGGCCGTCGTCGTCCATCCCTCCTCGCCCATCCAGCAACTCTCACGATCCGAACTCACCCAGATCTACTCCGGCGCCGTCACCGACTGGTCCACCCTGGGTTGGCGTCGCGGCGGAGCGATCATGGCGATCACCGGCGGACCGCGTCTCGGGCTCTACGGCTTCGGGGAGCAGGCCCTCCTCGCCGACTCCGCGTACGCCACGACGATCTACGCGCTCGATACCGAAGAGGAAATCGCGCGCGTCGTCGCCGAGCGGCCGAACGCCATCGCACTTCTCTCCAGGCCCTTCGTCACCGACCGGATCAGGCCGCTTCACGTCTCGGCGGCCATCGGATTCCCGTACGTTCCGTTCGAACGCAGCGCGATTCTCGAGCGGCGCTACCCGCTGCTCCGGAGCCTCGCCGTTGCGACGCCGATGACGCCGCGGACCGGCGCGGCCGATTTCGTTACGTTCGTTTCCAGCGCGGAGGGACAGCGAATCGTCGCCCGCCACGGTTACGCCCCTGCGACCGTCCCCGTCCGGATCGTCCGGACTGTAGAGGAGGGAGAGTGACTCTGCTTCGTTCCCGGCGAGTTCTCGTGTTGATCCTGGCCGCCTTGGCGCTCACGGCGCCCCGCGCGTTCGCCCTCTCGTCCGGCGACCTGATCAAGCAGGGGGTGCAGGCTCTGAATGATGGGAAGTCGCAGAAGGCCCTCGACCTTTTCACCCAGGCCGAGAAGCTCGATCCGAACAGCCCGCGCCCGCACTACTACATCGCGTCGGCCCTGGAGCGCCTCGGGAATCCCGACAGCGCCAAGGTCCAGTACCAGGTCGCGCTCAGGAGCCAGCCGAAGTATCCGGAGGCGCTGACTGGCCTGGGGAATCTCCTCCGCAAGCAGGGCCAAGTTCCCGAGGGGACGGCGAAGCTCGAGGAGGCGGTGAAATACGGCCCGAAGGATCCGGGCGCGCTCTACTCGCTGGGTCAGGCCTACCTGAAGGACAAGCGGTACGAGGAGGCCGAAAAGGTCTTCCGCAAGGGGACGCTCCTGAAGCAGGGGCGCGCCCGTTTCCTGGCGGGGACGGCCCTGGCGCTCGAGGGGAAGGGCGATCTCAAACCTGCGGAAGAGCTCTTCATCCGCGCTCGCGAGACCGATCCGAACAATTTGCGCGTCCGGATGGATTTCGGCGGTTTTTACGATCGGAAGAAGATCCCCGTGCTCGCCGCGCCGGAGTACGGCCGCGCCGCCGAGCTCGATCCGACGAATCCCGAGACGCATTTCCTCTACGGGCGCGCGCTTGTGGGGATGAACGAATTCAACGCCGGCCTCGCCGCGTTCCAGAAGGCGGAATCGGTCGACTCGACGTTCGCGCCGGCGTACCTCGAGGCGGGGCGTCTCTTCGCCCGCGCGAAGCGCCCGTCCGACGCCGCGGAGAAGTTCCAGAAGTATACCGAGCTTCTACCGGAAGAGTTCACGGGCCACTTCGAGCTCGGCAAGGCCCTGAGCGCAAGCCGCGACCGCGCGGATCGAATCTCGGCGGTCGCCATTCTGGAGAAGGCGAACGAGATCAAGGCGGATCAGCCGGAAGTGCTGGGCGCGCTCTGCAAGCTCTACACGGAACAGGGAGCCGACTCACGCGAGCAGGCGATCGCGGCGTGCGACAAGTACGTCGCGGTGGCCGACTCGATCGAACCGGCAGAAAAGCTGAAGATCGGCGGGCTATTCGCGGCCGTTCCCGACTCCGGAAAGGCGCTTCCGCTTCTTCGCGCGGCGGTCGAGGAGGATTCGACGCTCGCCAAGGACGCCAACTTCCAGATCGGCCTCCTTCTCTTCACCTCCCGCGACTGGGGGGCGGCCGTCCCGTACTTCCGCGCGACGCTCGCGTACGACTCGACCTTCATTCCGGCGATCCTCAATCTCGGTCTCTGCCAGTTGCAGGGCGGCGAGAAGTCGGGCGCGATCGAGACCTTCCGCCGGTCGCTGGCTCTGAAGCCCAATGACGCGCGGACGCTCATCTGGGTGGGGCAGACACTCCTCACGATGGAGCCGGATTCGCTACCGGTGGCGTACGAGACCTACCAGGCAGCCATGGCCGCCGACTCCGCGAGCGCCGACGCACAGCGCGGAGCGGGCCTGTCGCTCCTGCTGATGGATCGTTGCGGGGACGCCCTCTCCTACTTCATCCAGGCGACGACGATGGACCCGAACAACGTTCCGGGGCACGTCTGGCTGGCGCAGACGTACTCGAAGTGCAAGGATCTCAATCGCGCGAAGGAGGAGTTCAACAAGGCGCTGGAGATCGACCCGACGAACAAGCCGGCGTCCGACGGGCTCAGAATCATCCGGGATTTCGAAGCGAAACAGCAGGCCCGGGCCGCGGGAGCGGAAGGGCAGTAGCGGCACGCGGCGGGTTTGCCGCCGACCACGTCAAGGAGGCACGATGAGTTTGGATGTTCGGACCGTGGGAGACGTGACGATCCTGACCCCCAAGGGAATGCTCCTGGGCGGCAAGGAGACGGACGAACTCCAGTCGAAGATCAAGGAACTGGCGGAGGCGAGTAATCGCAAGCTTCTCATCAACCTGGGGCAGACGACGTTCATGAACAGCGTCTCGCTGGGCGTGCTCATCGCCGGACACGCGAATTACTCCAAGCGTGACGCGAAGCTGAGGCTTTGCGCCGTGGACAAGAAGATCCAGAGCATTTTCGTGGTGACGAAGCTCTCTCTCGTCTTCGAGGTGTTCGACGACGAGGCGGAGGCGCTCGCGAGCTTTAAGTAACCATAGCGCCGGGCGGAACCAAGGGTTGCCGGTCCCGCCGGGGTGGCGTATCCTGAGCGGCCGGTCGGGCCCCCCACACAATCAGTAGGAGGATTCAGCAGTGAGACAGGGTCTCTTCGTCACCATCCTCGGAGTGGTCGCGCTCGTCATCTCGATCGTGATCTTCAACTTCCTTCCCGAATACATCAAGCAGGGCGGGCCGCTCGTCGCGAGTCTCATCATGCTCTCCATCATGTCGGTCGCGTTCACCTTCGAGCGCCTCTTCACGCTCTCGCGCGCCAAGGGCGTGGAGCCGGCTCCGGTGTTCATGAAAAAGGTCCGTCAGAAGATCGACGCCCTCGACATCGACGGCGCCGCCGAGCTCTGCGCCAAGCAGCGCGGCTCGCTGGCCAACGTGCTTCGCGCCGGCTTCGATCGCTATCTGGTCGTTCGCACGACCAGCATGGATCGCCAGCAGAAGCTCCAGGAAGTCCAGAAGGCCATGGAAGAAGCGAACATGCTCGAGGTCCCGCTCCTGGAGCGAAACCTGATCGCCCTGGCGACGATCGCCTCGATCGCGACCATGGTCGGTCTTCTCGGGACGGTCATCGGAATGATCAATTCGTTCGCGGCGCTCGGGCACGCGGGCTCGGTCGACGCCGTGAAGCTGGCCGTCGGCATTTCCGAGGCGCTCATCAACACGGCCGGCGGCCTCTTCGTGGCCATTTTCTCGATCATTCTCTACAACATCTTCACGACCATGATCGACAACTTCAATTACGGCATGGACGAAGCGACGCTCCAGGTGATCGAGGTCCTGGCGATCAAGGAAGCGAGCAAGTAAATGTCGGCCAAGAAGCTCAAGCGGGTCGGGATCAAGATCGACATGACGCCCATGGTCGACGTTGCCTTCCTGCTCCTGATCTTCTTCATGTCCACGTCTCAGTTCGATCCGCCGCAAAAGGTGCCGATCACGCTCCCGGACAGCCATTCGAACTTGAAGGTGCCCGAATCGGACGTGTTGGTGCTGGGGATCGACAAGGAGTCGCGGCTCTACTGGCAGCTCGGCAAGAATCCGCAGCAGGAGACCGACATCGCCAGCCTGGAGCAGCTTCTCACCGACCAGCGGCGCCGGAACCCGCGCCTCCGCGTCGCCATCAAGGCGGACAAGGAGAGCGAGTACGGAATGATGGAAGACGTGATGGCGGCCATGCAGAAGACGAATACGATCACGTTCAGCCTCGTCACGGAGTTGGTGCAGAGCAAGAAGTCGGCGCTCCGCTGACCTCCGTTTCATCCGAGAGGAAACGCCACCGATGGGTGCCGTAGACAGTCCAGAACCAGGGAGTAAGAACAAGAAAAAAGGCGGGCTGAAAAAACGCTCGCCGAAGCGGCTCGGGATCAAGATCGACATGACCCCGATGGTCGACGTCGCGTTCCTGCTCCTGATCTTCTTCATGTGCACCACGGTGTTCCGGAAGCCGCAGGCGCTGGAGATCAATCTTCCGCCGGATCCGAAGGCGAAGGTCGAGATCGCGGAGTCGAACGTGATGACGGTTCGCGCCATCGCGCCGACCGACACGACGCGCGGCGACATCCGCGTGTTCTGGAACATCGCGAAACAACCGTACAAGGAACAGAACTGGAACGACATGGAGTCGGTATTCGCGGCGGAGGGGAAGAAGAACCCGAAGCTCGTCGTTCTGGTGAAGATCGAGCGGAAAGTCAAGTACATGTACATGGTGAATCTGATCGATCAGTTGCAGTTCGCCGAGTTGAATCGCTTCTCGCTGGCGCCTCTGGAGCCGAAGGAGAAGGCGGAAGTGGAGGCCCTTTGATGAACACGGCGACCAGCACGATCGATCGCGTTCCCATCGGGGCGAGCGATCTCAAGCAGAACGCTGCCCGCCTTCTTCGCAACGGGCTCATCATCTCGTGCGCGATTCATGTGGCGTTGATCGGGATTTACCTCGGAAGCACGCTCATCAAGCCGAAGGACGAGGCCGCGT
>JANOOP010000337.1:0-3531 GCA_031421415.1 Candidatus Eiseniibacteriota bacterium | reverse complement strand
GCTCACCTTCACGCCCGCGATGATGCCGTTGAAGTTCTTCGCGTAGTCCTCGACCTTGCTGAACTTGTCGCGCGGAACCGGCAGGGAGAAGCGGGAGGCCGCGAAGACGTACTCGGTATTCGGCGTCGGGAACGGAGAAGCGTGGGCGGCCGAGAGATTCGGAATCGGCCCGAAAATCTCCTCCGTCGTGAAGCTCTTGAGACTGATCCGCGCGATGCGGGCGTTCGGCATGTCGTTGATGAAGAGCCACCGGCCGTCGTAATCGCCGTCGGTCTCCGAGAGGCCCGGATGGTGCGCGTCGCCCCACGTCAGGCCGCCGAGGCGGGACTTGGTCTCCTCATCGTAACCGTACCCCTTCGCCGGCTCCGGCGTGAAGACCGGGATCGTCGTGATGTAGCGGCAGGAGGGGATGCCGTAGACGTAGATCTGGCCGGAATGCCCGCCCGAGAGGAAGGCGTAGTACTTGTCGTACTCGCCCGGCTTCACGTAGGTCTTGGTCGCCGCGTCGCCTCCCTTCGCGCCGGCGCATCCGGAGAACTGGGACGCCAGCCCGATCAGAAGGGCCGCGACGAACAAGAGGGGAATCGCACGTTTCATGGAATGGTCTCCTCGTCTGGGTGGAGTCACTTCTGGGCCGTGAGTTCGCCCTTCGCTTCCGCCTCGTCGTCGAGCTTCTTGAAGTACTCGATGACCGACTTCGCTTCGTCGGGCACGAGTCCCTGATTCGCCATCTGGAGGTTGTATTCGGCGAACAGCGCGCGCGCGATCGGATCCTGCTTGATCATCACCTCGGGGTGGAGAATCTGGGCCTCCATCCACTGCGCGGTGCGGCGCCGCGTCACGCCCTTCAGGTCGGGGCCGGTGAGGCGCTTTCCGTACGCGTGACAGGCCGTGCATCCCTTCGCCTTGAAGATCGCCTCGCCCTTGACCGCCAGCGCCGCCGCCACCGGCGAATCGCCCGCGCGGGGTCCGACGTCGAGCGGCGACTTCTCCGAAAGGGTGGTCGCGGCCTGATCCTTGGCGCCTCCGCCGCCGCAACCACTGAGCGGAAGGACGGTCGCGAGCAGCAGCACCAGGGACACGAGAATGCGACGATTCATGAAGCGTCTCCTTTCGGTCGTCTCGCCGTCCGGCGAGCGACGGGGGCGGTCTCCTGCCGCTGGGAGAGGCGCGCCGAGACGGCCGCGATCTCGCGGGGGGCCAGCAACTGCGGCGCCAGCCTGAAGACCAGCGATTCTTCCTTTCGAATGTGAAGGCGAAGGAGGTCGGCCAGGTCGTGCACCTGGACTCGGATCTGCTCGCTCCGATCGGCCGTCGCCGGTTCGTCCAGCGTCGACGCCAGCCGCGCCAGCATCTGGCGTAGCTCCGCGTGCTCCGAGAAGAGCGGTTCGATGCTCCCGCCCGCGGCGGGAATGGCTCGGAGGAGCGCCGGATAGAGAACTTCGTCCTCCGCCGCCATGTGGGAGTCGAACTTCGCCTTGAGAAGGACCACGAACGCGGGGAGGGAACGCTCCCCGACCGCCGCCGCGCTCTTGGAGCGGCCGGGCTTGAAAAGCGACGCTTCGAGCTCCCCGATCTCCTCCAGCACGCGCGCATGATCCCGTCGCAATTGCTGGAAGAGCCGGGGCTCGTCCATCGCCTTCTTTGGCGGTCGCGGTGTCATCACGAGGAAGTGTCGGGGATTCGGCGACATCGGTGCATGATGCGGCTCATCGGACGATCAGAAATTTCCCCGGTTCCGCGAAGGCTCTATCTGTGCGATGGTCATGGGGTTAAACCCCCGTTACGCCTTTCGTACCATGATCGGCGTCATCTCCCGCCAAGGACGGAACGAGCGTGGTCACGGTAACTCGAAGCGATCGGACGCTCCTGGCGGTCCGCGCCATTCCGATGTTTCGGGGTCTCTCGCCCGAGGATCAGGCGAAGATCGCGTCGCTCTCCACGTTGCGTGAATACGCGCGCGGCGACTACCTCTGGCGCGCCGGCGATTCCGCCGAGAACCTGAGCGCCATCGTCCGGGGCCGCGTGAAGATCGTCGGCAACTCGGGAGGCAACGACGTGATTCTCGAGCTCTTCGGCCCCGGCGAACCGGTCGGCGCCATCGCCGTCTACAACTACATTCCCTATCCCGCCAGCGCGGTCTGCATGGAGCCCTCGACGATCCTCCTCCTGCCGCGGCGCGACTACTTCGAACTTCTGGACCGTCATCCCGAATTCGCCCGCGCCATCATCCGCGAACTGACCAAGATGGTCCTCTCCCTCGCGCGGAAGGTCGAGGAGATGCGGGGACAGCGGATCGAGGTGCGGATCGCCCAGCTCTTCCTGAATCTCTCCGAGCGGATGGGGAAGCCGGGGAAAGGGGGCGCCATCGAGATTCCGATCGCCCTGACGCGTCAGGAGGTGGCCGATCTGGTCGGCACCACGGTGGAGACCGCGATCCGGGTCTTGTCGCGCTGGGGACGGGAAGGAGTCCTGGTCACGGGGGACAAGCGCTTCGTCCTCCCGTCGCGCGAGCGGCTCCTGGAAATCGCCGAGGGGAAGGACGCGCGCTAGCGCGGGCGGAGTCTCTAGGCGAGATCGAATTCGGGGTGAGCCTCTCCCAGGAGCCGCACCCCGTTCGCGATCACGAGGAGCGTGCTTCCCTCGTGTGCCACGACCGCCAGCCAGAGAGGAAGAATCCCGAGCAGGGTCGTGATCACGAGCAGTCCGATCATGCAGAAGGAGAACGTGAGGCTCTGCGTCACGACGCGCCGCGCCCGCCGGGCCAGCCAGAGCGAGAACGGAATTCCCTTCAGGTCGTCCCGCATCAGCACCACGTCGGCCGTCTCCAGCGCCACGTCGGTGCCGGCGCCTCCCATCGCGATCCCCACGGTGGCCGTGGCGAGCGCGGGGGCGTCGTTCACGCCGTCGCCGACCATCGCCAGCGTCGGCCAGACGGCCTTCAGCTCACGGATCGCCGCCACCTTCTGATCGGGAAGGAGCCCGGCGCGGACTTCATCCACCCCGATCTCCCTTCCGATCGCGACGGCGACCGAGGCATGGTCGCCCGTCAGCATGACGATGTGGCCGACGCCCAGCTTTCGGCAGGCCGCGATCGCGGCGCGCGCGCGCGGCCGCACCACGTCGGCCACGCCCAGAATTCCCGCCGCGACCTCGTTCCCCGGGAGCGTGCTGTCGGGGCCGGAGCCGGCGGCGCTGCGCGGCACGCCGTTCGGGCCGTTGCCTTGGCGCCGGACCACGACGATGAGCGCGGTCCGCCCCTCGGCCCGCAACCCGGCCGTGGCCGCGAGGAGCGCGGGGGAGAGCGTCACCCCATGGCGCGCGAAGAGCGGCTCGCGCCCGACGCCGACCCAGTAGTCGGGCGTGTGGCCATGAACCCCCTCGCCGCTGTGGCTCTCGAACTCCGTGACCAGGGCGTCGATCCCGTGCCCGGCGGTGACGGCGAAGGCTCCCACGAAGTCCGGCACGCCCGATTCGTGCGGGGCCACATAGTCCGAGAGCGCATAGTTGGAGCGCCCCGCCGCCTTGGCC
>JANOOP010000336.1:0-26492 GCA_031421415.1 Candidatus Eiseniibacteriota bacterium | reverse complement strand
GACGACCCGATCCACAACTACATGGATTACTCGTACGACGCCTGTTACAACAACTTCACTACCGACCAGGACGTGAGGGCCGACTTTCAGATGTCCATGTTCCGCCTGGGCATCGGCTCCTCGCGCACCCCCAACGGTGCGTCGGGCCTGAACGCGGCGCGTGAAATCGGCGGCGGCTCCGCTTTCCTGGCCGCCCGTCCGAATCCGTTCAATCCGCGCACGAAGATCGAGTTCGGTCTGCCCCGCGAAGGCCGTGTGACCCTCCGGGTCTACGACATTCAGGGCCGGCTCGTGAGCACGCTGGTGAACGGACGGATGAATGCCGGCAACCACACGGTCGAGCTCAACGGCGACAAGCTCCCGAGCGGCGTCTACGCGATGCGGCTCCAGATGCCGGGCGGCGCCGAGATCAACAAGCGGATCACGCTTCTGAAGTAGCGCCCTGCTCCCTCCGGGGAGCCCGGCGGCACTTGAACACGAGGCGGGGGTCGGCCCACACGGTCCGGCCCCGCTTTCGTTTCCTCCCCGCCGTGCTACCCTCCGCGCATGAACGGCACCATCGTCATCCGTCCGGGCCGGCGCCTAACCCTCCGCTCCGTCGACCCCGGCGACTCCCGCGGTTTCGCCTCGCGCGACGAAGCGAGGGAGCAACTCGATCGCGATCTCGAAAGACTCCGCGAGCTCCAGCAGCTCCTTGTGGCCGACGGCCGCCACGCGCTCCTGGTCGTCCTCCAGGCGATGGACACGGGAGGCAAGGACGGCACGATCCGCCACGTCATGAGCGGCCTCAACCCCGCCGGTTGCGCGGTCACGTCGTTCAAGGTCCCGAGCGCCGAGGAGCTGGCGCACGATTTCCTCTGGCGCATCCACCGAGCGGTCCCGCCGCGCGGGAAGATCGGGGTTTTCAACCGCTCCCACTACGAGGACGTCCTGGTGGTCCGCGTCCACGGTCTGGTCCCCGACGCCGTCTGGAAGGCCCGCTACCGGCAGATCAACGAATTCGAGCGGCACCTCACCGAGAACGGCGTGGCGATCCTCAAGTTCTATCTCCACATCAGCAAGGCGGAGCAGGCGGAGCGGTTGCGAGAGCGGATCGAGGACAAATCGAAGAACTGGAAATTCGCGGCAGGCGACCTGGAAGAGCGGAAGCTCTGGAACCGGTACATGTCGGCCTTCGAGGACGCCGTGAATCGCTGCAGCACGCCGTGGGCGCGCTGGCACGTCGTCCCGGCGAACAAGAAATGGGCGCGCGATGCACTCATCGCGCGCGCCATGGTCGAGAAGCTGGAATCGCTCCGGCTCCGCTACCCGAAACCGAAGTTCGACCTCTCGAAGATCGTCGTTCGCTAGAAATCCGTCACGGCGGCTAGTGGGCCGACGCCGAGTCGGCCGCGGCGGAATCGGCGGGCGCCGCGGGCGCCGCCTCGGACCCCGGAGCCTCGGCCTCCTTCAATGCCGCCTTCTCCTTCTCCGCCGCCTCGATGGCCTCGGACAGCTCCTTCGCCTCGTCCGACTTCTTCGCTTCCAGCCAGGCGAGCTGCTCCCGCGCCTTCTCGAGATTTCCGGACATCACGTAGGCCTCGCCCAGATACTCGTGTGCTTCCTCGTACTCCGGATCGATCGCGAGCGACCGGTCGTAGGCGTCGAAGGCCCGTCGCAGGTCGCCTACGTTTCTCGAGCAGTAGCCGATCATGTTCCACGCCTCGGCGTACGGCTCGTGGATTTTGATAGCCTCCTCGAACCGCGCCAGCGCCTTGGCGAATTTCTCGGTCGCCTGCGCCGACTTCCCCGACTTCTTCAGCTTCTTCGCCTCCTGCGCGTCCTTGTAGCCCTTCTTGTAGGAGAGCTCGGCCAAAGCGCGGTTCTCCGATCCCGGCTTCTCTCCGGTGACGGAGGGCTGATTCGACGTGCTCGGCTGGCTCGGCTCGCGCTTCGGGGGCGACGGCGACGCGATGGCGATGGCGGCTGCGACCATGAGAGCGAATGAGAGAGGGGCAAGTTGAAGAAGGCGCGGGCGGAGCATGGAGCGTTCCCTCCGGTTGGAGAAGTCGATGGGGCGCCAACCCGGCGTGACGTACCGGGCGCGCTCCTGCGATCCTACCAGAGCGCCCCGAATCGGGGTATGCTCCCCCCTTCATGGACCGTTCCGCACATCGGGCCCCCTTTTCGAGCACCCGACGCCGCGTTCGCGTGGCGCTCGTTGCCGCCGCCCTTTTCGCCGTAGCGTCGCCCGTGTGGGCCAGCGGGTCCGACGATCCGGTCGTTCCGCTCCTCCTCGGCCTGGCGCTCGTACTCGGCGCCGGAAAGCTGGGAGGGTGGCTGGCGACGCGCGCGAGCCAGCCGGCCGTCCTGGGCGAACTGGTCTGCGGCATCGTGCTCGGAAATCTCGGTCTCCTCGGCTATCACGGAGTCGAGGGACTGAAGCACGACGCGTTCCTCCAGATCCTCTCCAGTCTCGGCGTCATCGTTCTCCTCTTCGAGGTGGGGCTGGAATCGACCGTCACGCAGCTTGTCCGCGTGGGACCGTCGGCGCTCCTCGTTGCCTTCCTCGGCGTAGCGACGCCCTTCGCGCTCGGTTGGCTCATGGGAGCGTGGCTCCTTCCCGAGAGGTCGGTCTACGTGCACGCCTTCCTCGGCGCGGTGCTGACAGCCACGAGCGTCGGCATCACCGCGCGCGTGTTGCGCGACTTGCGAGAGTCGGGAAGCGATGAGGCGAAGATCATCCTGGGCGCCGCCGTCATCGACGACGTCCTCGGCCTGATCATTCTCGCCGTCGTGAGCGGCATCATCACCGCGGCGGATCAGGGCCTCACGCTCTCGCTCGGCTCCGTCGCCTGGATCACCGTGAAGGCGGTCGGATTCCTCGCCCTCGCCGTCGGCGCCGGGAGGGCTCTGGCCCCGGCTCTCTTCCGGCTCGCCGCGCGCGTCCGCGTGCCGGGTGTACTCCTCGTCTCGGGGCTCGTCTTCTGCTTCCTCCTCTCCTACCTGGCCGCGAAGGTCGGGCTGGCGCCGATCGTCGGAGCGTTCGCCGCCGGCCTCGTGCTCGAACCGGTCGTCTTCGAGGCGTTCGAGGAGAGTCGGCAGCATTCGCTGGAATGGTTCCTTCATCCGATTTCGCTCTTCCTCGTCCCCATCTTCTTCGTCCTCACCGGGCTTCGCGTCGACCTCTCGTCGTTCGCCGACCCGCGCATTCTCGGACTCGCCGGCGCCCTGACCGTGGCGGCGTGGGTCGGAAAGCAGGCCTGCATGTTCGGCGTCCTGCAGCGAGGAGTGGACCGGCTCTCCGTGGGCCTGGGGATGGTTCCGCGCGGAGAGGTGGGGCTCATTTTCGCCAACATCGGCGCGTCGCTCACGATCGCGGGCGAGCGCGTCATCACGCCGGCCACCTACGCGGCCGTCGTCATCATGGTCATCGCCACGACGCTCGTCACGCCGCCCGCGCTCCAGTGGAGCCTGAAGCGGGCGCGGGCGCGCGCCACCGACACGAAGGGGGCTCCATGAAGTTTCTCGTCCTGGGAGCCGGGCTTCAGGGACATGCCGCCGCACTCGACCTCGCCCGCGGGAAGGGAGTCGCGGAAGTGGTCTTCGCCGACGTCGATCGTTCGCGAGCCGAGGCAGCCTGCGAACGGCTTCGCGCGCTCCCCGAATGCCGCGCCACCCTTCGTGCGGAGCAGCTCGACGTCGGCAACGAACCGCGGCTGGCCGACCGGCTTCGCGGCTACAACGTCGTCATCTCGGCCGTCCCCTACTTTCTGAACCTCATCCTCACCCGCGCGGCGATCGAAGCCCGCGTTTCCCTCTGCGATCTGGGCGGCAACACCGACCTGGTCCGCGAGCAGGAGCGCCTCGACGCCGGGGCGAAGGCGGCGGACGTCACCATCATCCCCGACTGCGGGCTCGCGCCCGGCATGGCGAACGTCCTCGCCGCGGCGGGGATCGCGCGACTCGACAAGGCCGAGGAGGTCCACATCCGCGTCGGCGGACTTCCGCTCCACCCGAAGCCACCGCTCGACTACATGATCGTCTTCTCCATGCACGGCCTCCTGAACGAGTACCTCGGGAAGGCGACGGTGCTCCGAAACGGCAAGCGGGTGGAGGTGGAGACGCTGGGAGACGTGGAGGAACTCGAGTTCCCCAAGCCGGTCGGCCGGTGCGAGGCGTTCGTGACGCTGGGCGGCGCGTCCACGATGCCGTGGAGCTACGAGGGGAAGCTGAAGACGCTCGACTACAAGACCGTCCGCTATCCGGGCCATGCCGCGAAGCTCCGCATGCTCCGGGACCTGGGCCTCCTGGAGAAGAAGCCGATCGTCGTGGATGGCGTCTCGGTCGCGCCGCGCTCGGTCTTCGCCGCCGCCGTGGAGCCCCGTCTGACCTTTCCGGGCGAGCCCGACGTGGCCGTCATGCGCGTCGTGGTGGAGGGAATGAAGGAGGGAAAGCGCCGCCGGATCACCTTCGACATGCTCGACCGCATGGACATGAAGCGCGGCGTGACGGCGATGATGCGGGCTACCGCCTACCCGACGGCCGCGGCGGCGCTGATGATCGCGCGCGGCGAGGTTTCGTTCCGCGGCGTCGCGGCGATGGAGCGGGCGCTCCCGCCCGAGGCGTTCCTGCGCGAGCTGTCGAAGCACGAACTCCGCATCCGGCAGACCGACGTCGTCGTGAGTGTGAAACGTCCCGTGAAGCGCCGGGCCGCTACGAAGGCTACGTCGAAGGCGAAGCGGGCGGCCGGAGCCGCCGCCCGAGGGCGGAAGCCAGCAGGTCGGAAGCGGCGCTGACTTTCGCGAGGTCGAGGGAGACGGGTGCGCCCGAGCGCTGGAACGCCAGGGCGAGGTCCTCGGTCGCGACGTTTCCCGCGGCTCCCGGAGCGTAGGGGCATCCACCCACGCCTCCCACCGAGGCGTCGAAGATCGTGACTCCCCGCTCGTAGGCCGCGAGCGCGTTGGCGACCGCCATCCCGTAGGTGTCGTGGAAGTGGAGCGCGATCTGATCTTGAGGCACCGTGTCGAGGAGCCGGTCGAGCAGCACGTTCACTTCCTCCGCCGTCGCCTTCCCGATCGTGTCGCCGATGGAGAGTTCCTCGACCCCTAGATCGAGCAACCGCTTCGCCACCGCCACGACCGCCGAGGGATCGATCTTCCCCTCGTACGGGCAGGAGAAGGCGGTCGAGATGTAGCCCCGGACGCGGACCCCGGCCTCCAGCGCGCGCGGCACCACCGGGGTGAAACGCGCGATCGACTCCTCGATCGTGGCGTTGATGTTCTTCCGGTTGAACGTCTCCGACGCGGCGGTGAAGACCGCCACCTTCCCCACGCGCGCTTCCAGGGCTCGGTCGAGTCCTTGCTCGTTCGGCACCAGGGCCGAGTAGACGACTCCGGGGCGGCGCCGGATCCGCGCGAAGACCTCCGACGCGTCGGCCAGCTGGGGAATCCGCTTCGGAGAGACGAACGCGCTGACCTCGATCTCCTCGTACCCGGCCTCCGAGAGCGCGTCGACCAGCGCCACCTTCACGTCGGTCGGAATCGGCTGCTTCTCGTTTTGGAGCCCGTCGCGGGGACCGACTTCCACGATCCGGACGTTCATGCCGTTTCTCCCTCTACCGCAGCGGGCTTCAGCCGGACGAGGAGCTGTCCCAGTTCGACACGGTCTCCCTCGACGCACGCCACCTCCAGCACGACGCCGTCCTCGGGCGCGGTCAGCTTGAATTCCATCTTCATTGCCTCGATCGTGAGGAGGAGATCGCCCGCCCGTGCGCCATCGCCCGCCCGCGCGGCGACGGAGACGACACGGCCCGTCATGGGAGCGCGTATCTCGTCCGGCGCGTCGGCGCCGCCTCGCGCCGCGCCCTCGCGTCCCTCGGGGACCAGGAGCCACGTGCGTCCCCGACAGGAGACCCAGAGTCCGCGCGCGTCCTTGGCGACCGCCGCGCGATGCGTGACGCCGCCGATTGTGAGCGTGACCCACGCGCCCTCGCGCCGGTAGAAGGCCTCGACCTTCGCGGCATCGCGCGTCAGCGTCACGCCACCGTCGCGGAAGGAGACTTCGGCCTCCAGCCGTTTGCCGCTCCAGTGGAGGGCGAGCCGCCGGCTCACGCGCCGCCTCCGCCCGCACCGCGATTCGCCGGGGTCGCCCGGCCCCAAACTCCGAGCCGGGTCCACGGCGAGTAGCGGTCAGCATCGTCGCGACCCGCGCGCGACGCGTCGGGCGGCGCCTGGAGCGCGATCGCGGCCGTCAGGAGCGCCTCGTCGGGAACCGCATCGGGACCCGGCCACGCCCGAGATTCCAGCGTGTGGGTGTAGGTCTCACCGGTCGCGAAGGCCCGGTCCTCCAGCAGTTCGAGCAGGAATGCCTGATTCGTCGCCACGCCGAGGAGCGCGAGCGACTCGAGAGCCGCGATCAGCCGGCGGCGGGCCTCCTCGCGATCGCGGCCATGGGCGATCACCTTCGCGAGCAGCGAATCGTAGTGGGCGTGGACCGGCTGTCCCTGGCGGATCCCCGCGTCGACGCGCACCCCCTCGCCGGCCGGCCACTCGAGCAGGATGACGTTCCCTGTCTGCGGCAGGTAGCCGTGGTATGGATCCTCCGCGTTAAGTCGCGCTTCGATGGCGTGCCCGCGGAGCGCCGGCTTCTTCGGCAGCATCCCTCCCGCGGCCACCTCGATCTGCGCGCGCACGAGGTCGAGACCCGAGCGCATCTCCGTGACCGGGTGCTCCACCTGGAGCCGCGTGTTCACTTCCAGGAAGTAGAAGGCGCCATCCGGCCCCAGGAGGAACTCCACCGTGGCGGCCCCCGCGTAGCGCGCCTCCCGCGCCAGCGCCACCGCGGCGGCCTCCATCGCCGCGCGCGTCTTCTCCGAAAGGGTGGAGCAGGGCGATTCCTCCACGATCTTCTGGTAGCGCCGCTGAAGGCTGCATTCGCGCTCGCCGATCGCGATCGCGTCCTTCCCGTCGCCCAGGATCTGGATCTCCACGTGGCGCGCCTGATGGACCAATTTCTCCAGGAAGAGGCGATCGTCCCCGAACGCGGTCGCGGCCTCGCGGCGGGCGCTCTCGAAGGCGGTGCGCAACTCGCCGGCGTCGACCGCGCGGCGCATGCCACGGCCTCCACCGCCTCCCACGGCCTTCAGGAGCACCGGATAGCCGATCTTCTCCGCTTCCCTGAGCGCGTCCTCGACGCGCGCGACGCCCTCCACGCCCGGGATCGTCGGCACACCCGAGCGCTCGGCGGCACGGCGCGAGGAGGCCTTGTCGCCCAGGATCTCCATGCTCTCCGCGGAGGGGCCGATGAAGACGACACCCGCCTTCTCGCAGGCTCGCGCGAAGGCGGCGCTCTGGGATAGGAAGCCATAGCCGGGGTGAATCGCCTCCGCACCGGTGGCGCGAGCGGCTTCCAGAAGGGCGGCGATCTTGAGATACGAGTCGGAGGGAGCGGGCGGGCCGATGCAGACGGCTTCGTCGGCGACGCGCGTGTGGTGCGCGCCGCGATCCGCCTCGGAGTAGACCGCCACGGAGGCGATCTTCATCTCACGGAGCGTGCGGCAGACGCGTACGGCGATCTCCGCGCGGTTCGCCACGAGCACCTTGCGGAACACGCGCGGCGCCGAAGGGCGTGCGAGACCGGCCCGCGCGGGGGTCACGGGGGGCTTCCGGCGCTCAAGATTTCCAGGAAGGGCGGCGCTTCTCGAGGAACGCCCCGAGCCCCTCCTGCCCCTCGGGCGACGCCCGGAGCCCGGCGATGGCGCGCGCGGTGTGCTCGATCGATTCGTCGCGCGTCAGGGCGAGCCCCTCGCGGATCAGACGCTTCGCCGCTGCCACGGCATTCGGGCCGTTTCCGCGGAGCGCTTCCACCAGGCGGTCGACCGCGGAGTCGAGCGTGGCGATGTCGGAGACGACCTCGTGCACGAGCCCGAGGTCGCGCGCGACCGGCGCCTTGAAGATCACTCCGGTCAGGAAGTAGCGGCGCGCCGCGGCGGCGCCTACTTTTGGAAGGACGAACGTCGAGATGACCGCGGGGGCGATCCCCAGGCGCACCTCGGTGAAGCCGAAGTCGGTGGCCTCGAGCGCCACGACCATGTCGCAGCAAGAGATGAGGCCCATGCCGCCGCCGAGACAGGCCCCGTTCACGCGGGCGATCGTGGGAATCGGCAGTTCATCCAGCCCGCGCAGCATCCCCGCGAAGCGCCGTGCGTCGGCCTCGTTCTCCTCACGCGTGAACTGGACGCTTCGCTTCATCCAGTTCATGTCGGCGCCGGCGCAGAAGGCGGTCCCCTCGCCGGTGATGACGACCGCTCGCGGCGCGGCGCCTCCTCCGGCCGCCGCCGCCGCTCGCAGCGAGGCGCACGCGTCGATCAGCTCGCCAATCAGGACTTCGTCGAAGGCGTTTCGAACGTCGGGGCGGGCAAGCGTCAGCCGCGCGACGGCGCCCTCGCGATCGAGGCGGATCCGGGTGAATGAAGTCGCGGTCATGGGGCTCCTCGATGCGAAGGAACGGCGGGCGCTACATCCGATAGACGGGCGAAGGCCCCCGGGTCACCGGCGCGTTGAGCGATGCGGAGAGCGCGAGCGCCACGGCGGCGCGCGTCTCGGCGGGATCGACGATCCCGTCGTCCCACAGATGCGAGGTGGCGTAGTAGGGACTCCCCTCGCGCTCGTACTTCTCCACCACCGGCTTCGCGATCGCGTCGGCCTCGGCCTGCGTCAGCTCCTTCCCGTCCCGCGCCAGTTGATCGCGCTTCACCTGGACCAGTACCGCCGCCGCCTGCTCCGCCCCCATGACCGAGATGCGGGAGTTCGGCCAGGTGAGAAGGAAGCGGGGACGGTAGCCCCGGCCGCACATGGCATAATTCCCGGCACCGTGCGATGCGCCAATCATGAGCGTGATGCGAGGGACGTCGGCGGTCGCCACGGCCTGCACCATCTTGGCGCCGTCCTTCGCGATGCCACCCGCCTCGTAGCGCTTCCCCACCATGAAGCCGGTGATGTTCTGGAGGAACAGCAGCGGGATCTGTCGCTGCGAGCAAAGCTGCACGAAGTGCGCCCCCTTGAGGGCACTCTCGCTGAAGAGGACGCCGTTATTGGCGACGATGCCGACCGGATAGCCCATCCAGCGGGCGAAGCCGCAGACAAGCGTCATGCCGTACTCGGACTTGAACTCGTGGAAGCGGCTTCCGTCCACCAGCCGCGCGATCACCTCGCGCACGTCGTAGGGCTGCTTCGTGTCGGTCGGGAGGACGCCGTAGAGTTCCTCGGCCGGGTAGAGCGGCTCTTCCGGCTCGGCCAGATCGAGCGTCACGCGCTTCACCGTGCCCAACCGCTCCACGATGTCGCGAACGGTCGCGAGCGCCTCTTCCTCGTTGGCGGCCATGTGGTCGGTGACGCCGCTCAGGCGCGAGTGGACCTCAGCGCCGCCGAGTTCCTCGGGCGAGACCTCTTCCCCTGTCGCCGCCTTCACGAGCGGCGGGCCGGCCAGGTAGATCGTTCCGGTGCCGCGCACGATCACATTCTCGTCCGACATGGCGGGGACGTAGGCGCCGCCGGCCGTGCACATGCCGAGGACGGCCGCGACCTGCGGAATTCCCTGCGCCGACATGATCGCCTGGTTGTAGAAGATGCGGCCGAAGTGTTCCTTGTCCGGAAAGACTTCGGCCTGCATGGGAAGGAAGACGCCGCCGGAGTCGACCAGGTAGATCGCGGGCATCCGGTTCTCGAGCGCGATCTCCTGCGCGCGGATGTGCTTCTTGATGGTGGTCGGGTAGTAGGTCCCGCCCTTCACGGTGGCGTCGTTCGCGACCAGGACGCACTCGCGGCCCATGACGCGGCCGATCCCGGTGACGATCCCGCCCGAGGGCACCTCGTCGTTGTAGAGCCCGCCCGCGGCGAGCGCCGAGAATTCGAGGAACGGCGTCTCGGGATCGAGGAGACGCTCGATCCGCTCGCGCGGCAGCATCTTGCCGCGGCTGCGATGGAGGGCGACAGCCTGCTCGGAGCCCCCGGCCCGCACCGCGTCGAGCCGGCGTCGAAGTTCGGCGGCCAGACCCTCGTGGTGCGCCTTGTTCTTGCGGAACTCGTCGCTGGAGGTCTTGAGATGACTCTTCAGAACGCTCATGCGGATGACACTCTAACCGCTTCCGCCCCAGAGGGAAAGGGGGTACGGGGGGGCGCGTCCCGGAGGCTATAGGTCGGTGCGCCGCTTGCCGATACTTGGGAGGCTCGGGCCGCGACCGTGGCACCCGCGCATGAACCGGAGGTCCTCACGTGGCTGCCAGACCTGTCGACGAGTTCCAATCGCGCATCGATTCGAGAATCTGGTGGCTGTTCGGGCTCTCGATCACCTTGATCCTCGCCTTGTCCGCCACCATCCCGCTCCTCGTCCTGTCGCTCGTCCGCTCGGGCATGCTGGACGGTTTCTTCACCGCCGACGGCGGCTTCAGCATGGTGACCGGGCTTTTGGGACTCACGATTCTCTTTTCAATGACTCTCGTTCACCAGGTGACTCAGGTGAACAAGGCCCGCCGCCGCATGATCCAGGACCAGATGGACCTGGAACAATCGAAATGCCGCCTGGCGGAATTGACCTCGCTCTTCCAGCTCGACAACAGCCTCCACATGGGTCTCCCGATCCAGACGATCCTCGAGATCACCGTGCGCCGCATCGGAAGCACGCTTCACGCGCACGAGGTCGACATCTTCCTCCTCTCCCGAGAGACGAAGAGTCTCCAATGCGCGGCGTCGTCCGGGCTGGCGCCCCGCCCGCCTCAAGCGGATGTGCCGATCGACGAGGGGCCAATCGGCTGGTGCGCGCGGCACCGGGAGCCGATCCTCCTCGTGGCGGGGGCGCGAGGCGCCACATTCGCCGAGTATCTCGCGTCGCGCGCGGGCGCCGGCTCGATCCTCCTTCTCCCCATTCTGGCCGAGAAACGCTGCATCGGCGTCCTGCAGGTCGCTCGCTCCTCGTCTTCCGACGGGTTCCGGACCGAGCATCGCGATCTCGCGCAGCTCTTCGCCGACAACATCGGACCAGTGATCGAGCGGGCGCGCGGCGACGCCTCCCTGAGGCAGAACACGGCGGCGGCCGCGGCCAATCCGTCGGCCGCGGGGGCGAGCGTCGCCGGTCCATTCCAGGACTCCTTGCTTCAATCCGCCGGACACGAGCTGAAGTCGCCGCTCACGTCCATCATCGCCTACGCGGAGGTGTTGGACCAGAGCGACACGCGGATGACCCTCGCCATGCGAGCGGAATTCTCGGGGCGCGTTCGGACGGAGGCGCAGCGCCTGATGGGGCTCGTCGACGACGTGCTCGATCTCGTGCGGCTGGAGCTTGGTCGGTACGTGCTCGAACTTCGGATCGGCCGCGTCAACGACGTCGTGCGGGAAGCCGTCGACGCGGTCCGGTCCTTGGCGGCGGGAAAGGGAATCGTGGTCGAGACCTCGCTCGACGAGAAGATCCCGAGCCAGCACCTCGATCCCGCGAAACTGCGGCATTCCGTGATGCACCTGCTCCGAAACGCCATCGGATTCGCGCCAGCCCGAAGCCGCGTGACCATCACGACCGCGATGGGAGATGGAAACGTCCGGATCACGGTTCTGGACCAGGGGCCGATGGTCGACGCGGTCGATCCGGCCGAGATCTTCGAGATCGACGTCGTGGCGAGAAACGAGCAGAAGCGCGCGAAGAACGGAGTCGGCTTCGGACTTCATCTCACGAAGCGCTTCGTGGAACTGCACGGAGGGAGCGTGGGGGCCGGCGCGTCACCCGACGGCGGCTCCATGCTCTGGATCCAGCTCCCGTGGAACAGCGATCTCTCGTCGCTGGTCGGTGAGGATTCATTCGTGGAGGAGTTGACCCAGTACTGATCCGGATCCGGACCCGGCTCCTCCCCCCGGACGCCGCGGCAGTGCGAACCCCTTCAGCGAGGCGCGGCGTGCCCCAGCGCGGCGTAAACCGCGGCCATCTCCCCGACGTTCTCCAGCGTCAGCATTCCCACCACCTGCCCACCGTCGTCGACCACCGGTATCGCGGAACAGCCACTCTCCTCCATGCGGCGGAAGACGGGCTCCAGCAGTTCGAGCGGATGGGCCGCGACGCAGCTCCGCTTGAGGAAGTCGCGCACAGGCCGGCTCGTGTCCCCCCCGGCAAGAGCCTTCAGGAGATCGGCCCGCGTCAGGATTCCGATCGGGGTCCGGCCCGGCTCGTCCTCCAGCACGGGAAAGTCCTGCTGGCTTCCCCCCAGAAGGTAGTCCACCGCCTGAGAGAGGGGCGCGCGTTCACGCAGCACCCGGAAGTCGCGAATCATGGCGCGCGACACGGGAACCCCGTCGAACGCCGAGCGCATCTGCACCGCCGACGCCTCCTGTCCCGCTCCGATGAAGACGAAGAGCGCGATGAAGAGGAGCATCGGGTTTCCGAAGAGGCCGACCAGTCCGAAGAGGAAGGCGATCCCCTGCCCCACGGTGGCCGCGATCCGGGTCGCGCGGACGTAGTCGAGGCGGGTGGCCAGAACCGCGCGAAGGACGCGGCCTCCGTCCATGGGGAAGGCCGGCACGAGATTGAAGAACGCGAGGAAGACGTTCAACACGAAGAGTTCGGCGAGGAAATCACCCTGGATCACGGTGGCGACGGCGGCCGGATCGTCGAGGCCGCTGACGGCGGCGGAAAACGGAATCAGGAGCAGGCAGGCGATCGCCAGATTCACCGCGGGGCCGGCCAGCGCGATGACGATCTCCTGGAACGGCTTCTCGGGAATCCGCTCCAGGCGGGCCACGCCGCCGATCGGCAGGATGGTGATGTCGCGCGTTTTCACACCGTAGCGGCGGGCCGCCAGTGCATGCCCGTATTCGTGGAGGACGACGCAGGCGAAAATGGCCAGGATGAGCCCGACCCCTTCCAGCGCCTTCCACACGTCCCGCCCGCCGGCGAGATGCGCACCGAAGATGAAGACGAGCATGAGCCCGAACGTCACGTGGACCCGGATCGGGATCCCCGCAACGGTTGCGATCCGCCAGGTCCAGCCCATGGTTACCCTGTGCGAGCCTCGAGGTGGCGGCGGAGCCAGTCGTGGACTTCCCGATTCCAGATCAGCGAGTTCTTCGGCTTCAGGATCCAGTGGTTCTCGTCGGGGAAGAAGAGGAGCCGCGCCTCGGCCCCCTTCGCCTTGTAGACGTTGTAGACGGCGAGCGCCTGCGTGTGCGGCACGCGGTAGTCGCGTTCGCCGTGGATGATGAGCATCGGCGTCGTGAAGCCCTTCGCGAAGCGCGCGGGGTTGTTCCGGTCGATCGCTTCGATGTTGTCCCACGGCTCCCCGCCGTACGCCTTGCTCCGCCCCTGCGTCACGTCGCTCGCGTACTCCGCCAGAAGATCGTAGACTCCCGCGTGATTCACCGCGCAGCGGTAGCGGCTCGTCTGCGACGCGATCCAGCAGACCATGTACCCGCCGTACGAACCGCCGGCGATCGCCAGGCGCGAGGCGTCGGCGATGCCAGCCTCGATCAGGAGATCGGTCGCCCGCTCGATGTCGGCGAACGGCTTGTCCGCCTGCCGTCCCAGGATCGAGGCCGCGAATTCCTGGCCCCACGAGGTCGAGCCGTGGAAATTCACCGCCGCGACCACGTAGCCGGGAGCGGCGAATGCCTGGAGATTCCAGCGGAAGTGGAAGCTGTCGGCGCTGATGCCGTGCGGTCCGCCGTGAATGACCTGGATCAGCGGCCAGCGCTTCGAGGCGTCGTATCCGGGCGGAAGCACGACGTACATCTGCACCGAGTGGCCCGCGGCGCCGGTGTAGACGATTTCACGGACCTCGCCCATCGCCACCTCGCCGAAGATCGCCTCGTTGAAGCGCGTGACCGGGCGGAGGTCGGCGCCGTCGGCGCGGCAGGTGGCCACGTTCGGTGGCGACGAGACGGTCTGATGCGAGAAGTAGAGGCGCCCGTCCTTCCCTACGGCGAGACCCGATACGGAGCCCTCGCCGGTCAGCAGGCGCCGCGGCGCGGCGTCTCCCGCGGCATAGACGAAGAGCCGTGGCGCCCCTTCGTCCTCGACCTCGAGGAAGAGGGTTCCGTCCGGAGCGAATTCCCACGAGGAGGGCGAGCGATCCCACGCCTCGGTCAGGACGGCATGAGCGCCCGAGGCACGGTCGAAGCGCACCAGCCGGATCTTGTCGGCGTAGAAGTAAGGATCGCGCTGTATGCCATAGAGGATCGACGCGCCGTCCGGGCTATAGCGGGGACGGTAGGCGTCGGAGGGATCCGGCGCCTGCCCCGGAGGCGTCAGGCAGCGAACGGCGCCGGAGCCGTCGGTCGGCACGCTGTAGAGCGCCCATCGAAGCATGGAATGCGGCGGCTGGCTCGAGTCGGCGACGAACGCGATCTCCCGTCCGTCGGGCGCGATGTCGTATTGCCCCGACGGCTCCATCAGTTCGAACCAGCCGGTTCCCTTCGGCGTGAGGTCGGTCAGCGTGCGCGTTACCAGGTCGAGCACGAAGAGATGCGGCCGCTCGCCCGCGGTGAGCCACCGGTCCCAATAGCGATAGAGCCGGTCTTCGGTCGCGTGGGCCTTCACCGGATCCTTCGCGCGCTTCTCGAGCAGTTCCTTCGTCCCCTCCGGCGTCCGCGCGTCCGCGAGGAGCATCGACACGAACGCGATCCGCTTCCCGTCCGCGAACCAGCGGGCGTCGAAGGCGCCCATCGGAAGCTCTGTAAGCCGCTCCGCCTCTCCACCGTCGAGCCGCAAAAGCATCACCTGCGCCTTCTCCTCGCCGGCCGCGCGCGTAAAGAGAACGCGCGTGCCGTCTGGAGAAAGACGCGGCTCCGATACCGAAGCGTCGCCGGAGGTCAGGGCGCGTGGCGCGGCGCCGTCGGACGGAACGAACCAGAGGCGGGTCCGACCCTTGTTCTGATCCAGGTCGTAGCTGGTGACCGGAACGAGGACGAACGAGCCGTCGGGAGCGGGCACCGGCGCGCCGACGCGCTCCATTTTCCAGAGATCCTCGGCCGTGAGGGCGCGACCCTTCGAGTTACGCGCCGCGTGAATCGTACGGGTTCGGGTGCCCGTCTCGGGCTGTGCGACGTGCAAGGGGGTACCTCCGGTTCGAGCTGCCGCTTCCTCGGAGGAGAGGGCTGCGGCAAGGGGAGTTGGAGCCAATGAGGATACTCCCGCGAGGCGATCCTCCGCTAGGGCCTGGGATTGGCGGCCCGTGGGGCCCCGATCGGAATCCTCTGGATTCGCCGGACGCGATCCGGGTCTCGGGCACGATCCGGTTTGTATGCGGCGTCGTCGCGCTGCTCGTGGTGACGGGAACGCCCGGGTGGGCGGCGCGGGCGCGCCGTCCACCCCTTAAAAACGTCTAGAAGCGGTAGATGGCCGCGAGCGGTTGCCGCGTCGGCATCTGATCCGGTGGAAGCACGTATACCTCGGCCCCGCGGCGGAACGCTTCCTCGCCGATGTCGTCCACCAGGTCGCCGTCCCGTTCGTCCAGCTGACGTTCGTGCCGCGTGACCGACCCGGTAGCGCGGTCGAGCATCCCCCAGACCGTCATTCCCTCGGCCGCCAGCAGGCAGCGAATCCGGCCACTCACCGCCGCGACCGCGATGTCCTCGAGATGGGCCGAACCGAGCCCCGTTCCGGCGGCTTCCCGATAGCGCTCGGTCCATCGCGCGATCTCCGCGTCGAACTGCCGCTTCACGTGCGGCCAGGCCCCCGCATGGATCTGCTCGTCGTTCGCGCGCTCGAAATTCCCTTCGAGGCCGGCCTGAAGCAGGTGGGGGTAGGTGTTGGCTTCACGGTAAATCGAGTGGTAGTACCCGACGGCCGCGAGAAGAAGCGGTGCCCGCTCGTCGCGGAGGAAGTCGCGCAGCCCGCGATCGATCGTCCGGAAGTATTTCAGGAGTTCTTCTTTCGCTTGCTCCCGGTCCGGCCCGCGTCCATGGAACACGAAACTCCCGATGGGACTATGCGCGGTCACCATCCGGTCGTGCACCGGAACGCCGAGAGCGTCGCGCAGGCTGTCCGGCACGCCGTGGAGTTCCACCGCTCCGGCGCCATAGGAGGAACCTTCGTAGAGCGTGACGTCGTTCTGAGTGATCGAGAGAACGAAGTAGCGCCGGTTCGAGTGAAGGAATCGCAGGAGCGGCTTCGTGTGGAACGTGTCGGCCACGACCACGCCTTCCTCCACCGGCATCGGAAGCCGGTACGCGGTGACGGTCCCCCCCGAGAAGAAGACGGCGAGGCCGTCGAGCGCGACCTCCCAGAGCGGCCTGTCTAGGAGTTCGCGGAGCGGCTCCAGATCGGCTTTCGCGTCGCGCGCGCCGCCGTTCGAGAGGAGCGTCTCCGCTTCGGCCAGGAGAGCGCGGAAGCGGACCGGATCCTGTTTCCAGTCCGGGTGCTTCCGATGAGTCGTGAGGTAGATGGAAACGCACGGCGGAACGCCGCCGCGAAGTAGCCCCGTGAGGTCCTCGGCGCGAAAGGGTCGAATCTCAAGCGCACCGGTGGTCGGACGCGTCGCCATGGCGGCTACGCCGGTCTTGGAGCCGGAGCCGGCAGCACGCGCGCTTCGACGGTCGAGTCGAAGCTACATTCCTTGTGCGCACCGTCGCAGAACGGCTTGTTGGCGGAATGACCGCAGCGGCAAAGCGAAATCTGGGTTCGGCCGCTCAAGTCGAAGGCGCGGCCGTCTTGGTCGAGGATGGTGAAATCTCCCTCGACGCGTATCGATCCGTTGTTCCGGATCGTGATCTTGGTACCGGACATGATTCCCTCCTGGTGCGAGTGCCGGCGTGCTGGGGAGCCCCTGGCCCGCCGCCTCCGTTCAGTATATACTCCGGGTCGAACCGCGGCACGACGCAACGCAGGCGCCTTCCCACGCGCTCCCAACCACAACCCATTCGAGGACTTCCGAGCAATGGCTCCACAGTTCATCTACACGATGTACCGCGTCTCCAAGGTGCACCCGCCCAACCGCGAGGTCCTGAAGGACATATCGCTCTCGTTCTATCCGGGCGCCAAGATCGGCGTCCTGGGCCTGAACGGCTCCGGTAAGAGCTCGCTCCTGCGCATCATGGCGGGGGTGGACGAGCCCACCTCGGGCGAAGCGCGTCCGGCGAAGGGACTCAGAGTCGGATTTCTGCCCCAGGAGCCGCAGCTCGACCCGGCGAAGGACGTCCTCGGAAACATCATGGAGGGCGTCGCCGAGACGAAGGCGCTTCTCGACCGCTTCAACGAACTCAATCTCAAGCTCGGCGAGCCTCTCGACGCCGACGAGATGGAGAAGGTCCTGGAGGAGCAGGGAAAGGTGATGCACGAGATCGAGGCCAAGAACGCCTGGGAACTCGACCGCACGGTGGAGATCGCGATGGACGCGCTGCGCGTTCCCGCCCCCGACGCCGACGTCAACAAGCTCTCGGGCGGCGAGCGCCGCCGCGTCGCGCTCTGCCGGCTCCTCCTCTCGCGCCCCGAGATGCTCCTTCTGGACGAACCGACGAATCACCTCGACGCGGAGTCGGTGGCCTGGCTGGAGCGGTTCCTGAAGGAGTATCCGGGCACCGTGGTCGCCGTCACACACGATCGCTACTTCCTGGACAATGTGGCGGGTTGGATCCTAGAACTCGACCGAGGTCAGGGAATTCCGTGGGAAGGCAACTACACCTCGTGGCTGGAGCAGAAGCAGAATCGCCTCGCGCTCGAGGAGAAGCAGGAGTCGGCGCGCCAGCGGACGCTGCAGCGGGAGCTGGAGTGGGTTCGGATGTCGCCGCGCGCCCGCCAGGCGAAGAGCAAGGCGCGCGTCGCCGCCTACGAGCGGCTTCTGGCCGAGGACCGGGAGAAGCGCCAGGACCCCAACGAGATCACCATCCCCGCTGGGCCTCGTCTGGGCGGCCTGGTGGTCGAGGCGAAGGATCTCGTGAAGGGCTACGACGACCGCGTCCTGATCGACAACCTCTCGTTCAATCTCCCGCCGGGAGGAATCATCGGCGTGATCGGCCCGAACGGCGCCGGCAAGACGACCCTCTTCCGCCTCATCGCCGGCCACGAGAAGCAGGACGGCGGGATGCTTCGCCTGGGCGACACGGTGCAGATCGCCTATGTCGACCAGTCGCGCGACGCGCTCGACGGAGACCGGACGGTCTGGGAGGAGATCTCGGACGGGAAGGACCTCATCGAGCTGGGCGACCGGCAGGTTCCCTCGCGCTCCTACGTGGCCGCCTTCAACTTCAAGGGCGCGGACCAGCAGAAGCCGGTGAAAAACCTATCGGGCGGTGAGCGAAACCGGGTCCACCTGGCGAAGCTCCTCAAGTCGGGCGGAAACCTGCTGCTCCTCGACGAGCCGACCAACGATCTCGACGTCGACACCCTGCGCGCGCTGGAAGAGGCGATCCTCGACTTCGCCGGCTGCGTCGTCGTGATCAGCCACGACCGCAGGTTCCTGGATCGCATCGCGAGCCACATCATCGCGTTCGAGGAGGACGGGAGCGTCGTCTGGTTCGAGGGGAACTTCCAGGACTACGAAGCCAACCGGCACATGCGACTGGGCGCCGCGGCCGATCAGCCGCACCGGCTGAAGTACAAGAAGCTGGTTCGCGACTAGTGACGGCGGTTTCGCAGTCACCAATACAGTCGCCATAACCTTCTACATATAAACATCTTAACCCACTACACGGGGCGCTTCGCGTCGGATGCGGGCGCCCCTTGACTTTTTCTATCATTATGATATCATAATGAGATCGAACCTGCGACAACCCAAAGCCAAGAGGAGGTCAGGCTCATCATGACGAACGAGCGAAAGGTCACTGCGTGGAGTGGTCCCCTGGGGCTGGTGATCGGCCTCTTAGTGGGGGCGCTGGCGATCAACTTCTTCATCGGCGCGATCGCGAAGGAGAGTCCAGGGCCCCTGATCGTCGCCATTCCCCTCCTGTTACTCGCGATCCTCGCGCTCACCGGGCTCTTCACGGTGCAGCCGAATCAGGCCGTCGTGCTCGTCCTCTTCGGAACCTACGTCGGCACGGTGCGTGATGCCGGCTGGTGGTGGACAAACCCGTTCAACTTGAAGAAGCGAATCTCGCTTCGCGTGCGGAGCCTGAACGGGCACACGATCAAGGTGAACGACAAGGCGGGCAATCCGGTCGAGATTGCCGCGGTGCTCGTATGGCGCGTGCGCGAAACGGCCCAGGCCACGTTCGACGTCGAGGACTACGAAGCGTTTGTCGCGGTGCAGAGCGAGACGGCGGTCCGCCATCTCGCGAGCGAGTATCCGTATGACGTGCAGGACCATGAGGGGCTGTCGCTCCGCGGAAGCACCGACCGCGTTTCGGAATCGCTGCGCCAGGAACTTCAAGAGCGCCTGCGCCAGGCCGGCGTCGACGTCATGGAGGCGCGCCTCAGCCATCTCGCGTATGCGCAGGAAATCGCCGGCGCCATGCTTCAGCGTCAGCAGGCGGCCGCCATCATCGCGGCTCGCCAGATGATTGTGGACGGCGCGGTCGGGATGGTCGAGATGGCACTCGAGCGCCTGAAGCGGAACAACGTCATCGAACTCGACGACGAGCGGAAGGCCGCGATGGTCTCGAATCTATTGGTGGTTCTCTGCGGCGAACGGGCCGTGACTCCGGTCCTCAATACCGGAACGCTGCACCCGTAGGGACGTGGCGGAGACGGCGCGATGACTCCCCGCAAGGCGTTCCTCCTGCGGATCGATCCGCGGCTCTGGGACGCGCTCGAGAAGTGGGCCGGGGACGAAATGCGCAGCGTCAACGGCCAGATCGACTTCCTTCTGGCGCGCGCGGTGAAGGCGGCGGGGCGGGAGCGGAAGCGCGCCCCAGGAGCGAATCCCCCGGGTGAAACGAAGAACCGGCCGGAGCCCGACGAGGGCCCGGCCGGTTCGGTGTAGAGATCGCGATTTTCGAGCGGGGCGCTCCGCTCTTACCGCCCTTCGCGCCGCTCCCGACGATCGTCCCGCCGCTCCCGGCGGTCTTCTCGGCGCTCGCCGCGGTCCTCCATCAACTCACGCCCCGTCGCGCGCGCGTCTTCCTTCGCGATCCTCAGGAATTCCTCGTAGAGGGCGCGCTCGCGATTCATGGCGGGGAGAATCCGCCGCCGAACGTCGTTCTGAATTCGGCGTAGTTCGACGAGAATGCCCCTCTGGCGCTCGAGGCGGCTCGCGCTGGCGCCGGCGTCGCGGACGTCGTCGCGCAGATCCCGGCGGTCGTCGCGTAGGTCCCGGACATCCTGGCGAAGATCTCGGCGCGCGTCGCGAACCTCGCCGGGCTTCCCCTCGGCCTTCTCACGCTCCAGCTCCCGGGCGTCGCGTACCACTTCCCGCCGCTCGCTTCCCAGCTCTTGCGCGCTCTTGGCCACCTCCTGCTTGTCCTGCGCGAGATCTCGGTGCGCCTCCGCCGTCTCCTTCCTCAGGAAGTCGCGGATGTTCTTGCGAATCTTCTCCTCGTCGCGCGTACGGCGCTCAGCGTGAGCGCGGTCGAGGCGCGCCAGCTCGCGTTCCAGCCAGCGGACATCGGCGATGTCCCCCGCGAGCTGGGCCTTGTCGGTTCGAATTTCGCGCTCGTTCCGGAACGCCTCCCTCGCGTTGTCGCGCGGTTGCGCCAGGGCGGGCCCCGCGCCGAGCGTGGCGATTCCGACTCCGAGACAGATCGTCCACAGTGTGACGCGCTTCATACGTCGCTCCTTCCTGCGCGGCGTTGCGCCGCCATCCGTTACCGGAACTCCCGGATCCTGTTCCATCATGCGGGGAGGAGATCGCAACTACCGTGCCGCGGGCCGCGCTCCACCCTGCCGCGCACCGCGCAGCGCCTCGATCATGGGGCGCGCCAGCGGTATTTCGGTCACCGGACCGTAGCGCTTCGCCGCGGCGCGGACTTTCGCCGCGTTCCCCACCAGGACCAGGACCAGATCCGAATCGGGGGGGTAGACGCGCGCGACGGCACGGTGCACGGCCGCGCTGTCGACGGAGGCGATTCGCGCGGGGTATCCGGTGATCTCCTCCTGGCCGAGCCCATGGAAGGCGTTCACGGCCAGTTGCCCCGCCAGCTGGCCCGCCGTCTCCAGATCGGTCGGGAACTGTCCATTGATGTAATTCCGGGCGGAGGAGAGCCGCGCCGTCTCCAGTCCCGTGGCGCGGAATCCGCGCAGTACTTCGAGCGCCAGATCGATCGCCTTCTGCGTCGACTCGGTCTTCGTGTAGGAGCCGATCCCCACGGTGCCGCCTACCGAGAACCGCTGGAGCCGGCAGCTCGCACTGTACGAGAGTCCCGATTTGACCCGAAGCGCCGTGTTGAGGAGCGACGCGAAGGTCCCTCCGAACGCCGTGTTGGCCACGTCGAGAACATCGCGGTCGGAATCGAGGACCGACACACCGCGATTCCCGATCCAGAAGTAGGTCTGCGTGGCGTCTGGCTTGTCCACGAGGAGTACGCGGCGGCCGCCGATCCGCTCCGGCTCCTTCACGCGCGGTAGCGCGCCCGCGGCCTTTCCCCAGTCGCCGAACGCGGCGCGGAGTTTCGGCTCCAACCTGGAGACGGCGAAATCACCGACCACGACGAGGATGAGCCGGTCTCCCCCGAATTGATCCCGATAGCACCGGAGCACGTCGTCGCGCGTCAGCGCCGCGACGGTGGCCTCGTCGCCGCCGACGGGGCGGCCATAGGGATGCGTGCCGTAAAAGTACGCGCTGCCGTACGCGCGGAAGACGTTCCCCGGATCGTCCTTCAGGGCCACGATGCCATCCACGCTCTGGCTGCGCAGCTTCACGAACTCGGAGTCGGGAAAGCTGGGTTCCCGGAGAACGCTCTCCACGAGTTCGATCATCAGATCGGCGTCGCCCGTCATGAACTCGCCGGAGACGTAGAAACTCTCCATGCCCGCGCCGGTGGCCAGCGCGCCCCCGACGCCGTCGACCGCCTCGGCGATCTGCTCGGCGCTCCGCTTCCCGGCCCCCTTTCGGAGCATCTCCGCGGTCATGGAGGCGACCCCCTCCTTCCCTTCCGGATCGGTCAGCGATCCCCCGCGCACGTAGGCGCTCAACGCGACGAGCGGCACGTCGTGGCGCTCGGCCAGTAGGATTCGCGCTCCGTTCGGAAGCGTGATGTCGCGGATCTCGGGAAGCCGGATGCCCTGTGCCCGCGCGTGCGGAGCCGCGGTCGCCGCGCCGAGAAGCGCCGCGCCGAGAACCATCGCGAGGGCGGCGCGGCCGATCTTCATCGCGCGCCTCCCTTCGCGGAAGCGGCGACCGCCTCGTTCTCGGGAATGAGGATTCCGACCGTGCGGTTCTTCTCGTCGAAGAGCCGCCTCGCGGTGGCTTGGATCTCCCGGGCCGTCACCCGCGCGTATCGATCGGGCGCGGCGAAGGCGTCGCGCCAATCGCCCCGAAAGATCTGGGCGTCGCCCAGCGTCGCCGCCTTTCCGTCGATTGTCGCCATGCGACGCCAGAAATTCGCGACGGAGATCTTCTTCGCCTTCTTCAACTCGGCCTCGGTGACGCCGTCGCGGCCGATGCGGGCCAGCTCGTCGAAGAGCGCCGTCTCGCACGCCTCGACTCCCTTGTCGGGCGAGACGGTGAGCAGGATCCGGTAGAGACCGGGGTCGAATCCGCGGAGGAAGTAGTCGTAGAGGCCGATGGCCACCTGGTCCCGGTCGACGAGCCGCCGGTAGAGCCGGCTCGATTCGCCTCCGGTCAGAATCGTGCTCAGCAAATCGAGCGTCTCCACGTCGGGGTCGTTCGCGCGCCCGGCGTGGAAGGCAACCTGGAGGAACGGCACTTGCCCCGGCCGGCGGACGATCACGCGCCGTTCTCCCAGTTGCACGGGCTCCACGGTGCGGACGGCGGGCGGCGGCGGCTGCGCGGGGATTCCCTCCAGATGCCGGGCCACGAGGGCGAATATCTCCCCGGGGGTCACGTCGCCCGCGACGACCATCGTCGCGTTGTTGGGCGCGTAGTTGGTCCGGAAATATTCTTGGAGATCCTGCTGCGACCAGCGCTCGATGTCGCTTGGCCATCCGATGACGGGAAATCCGTACGGATGGGCGGTGAAGGCAGCGGCCTGCACCTGCTCGTCCAGGAACGATTCGTTGTTGTTGTCGACGCCCGTGCGCCGCTCGGAGTAGACGACCCCACGTTCGCTCTCCACGCTGAGCGAGTCGAGCGAGAGGCAGCAGATGCGATCGGCTTCCAGCCGGAAGATGGTCTCGATCGCGCTCTTCGGGATCCAGTTCTGGTAGGCGGTGACGTTCTCGCTCGTGTAGGCGTTATTGCTCCCGCCCGCGGCCTCGAGGAGGCGATCGTAATCCCCCGACGGATAGTTCTTCGAACCGTTGAACATCATGTGCTCGAAGAAGTGGGAGATCCCCGTGATCCCGGGGCGTTCGTTCCGGCTCCCGACCCGGTAGAGCGTGATCATCGCGACGTTCGGCACGTCGTGGTCGGGCCAGACGATCACGGTCAGCCCGTTCTTCAGGGTCTTGACCGCGATCTCTTTCGCCAACTGCGGCTTCGCCCCGCGCGCGATGCGCTTCTCGCGCGGCTGCGCCGGCGCGGTGGCGGCGGAGAGGACCATCAGAACGACGGCGAACGCCGCCAGGACATGAGAGACGCTGGGGTTGCGGGGCATCGCACCTCCTCTTGAAACTCCGGGGACCGATCCGGCGTAAGAATGGTAGGTTTTGGCGCGGGTGACAAGGGCCCGTCGGTTCGGGCGCCGCGACCCTGGGAGGAAACCTACATGGCGACGATGCACGAAGTGAATTACGAGATTCTGGGCGACGACATGCAGTTCGTGCGGATCCTTCTCGATCCGGGCGAAGCGGCCATCGCCGAAGCGGGCGGAATGATGTACCTGGAGCAGGGGATCGAGATGGACACGATTTTCGGCGACGGGTCGGACCAGCAGAAGGGATTCATGGGGAAGCTCGTCGGCGCCGGCAAGCGGCTCCTGACAGGCGAGTCGCTCTTCATAACGGTGTTCCACAATGAATCGTCCGAGCGGAGGGCGGCGGCGTTCGCGGCCCCCTACCCCGGCAAGATCCAACCGCTCCACTTGAAGGAGCTGGGCGGCGAACTCATCGCGCAGAAGGACTCGTTCCTGGCGGCCGCGAAGGGAGTGTCGATCGGGATCGCCTTCAACCGCCGCTTCGGCGCCGGCCTCTTCGGCGGCGAGGGGTTCATCATGCAGCGCCTGACCGGCGACGGCTGGGTCTTCTGCCACGCCGGCGGGACCCTCGAGGAAAAGACGCTTGGGCCGTCGGACGTGCTCCGGGTCGACACGGGGTGCATCGTGGCGATGCAGCCGAGCGTTTCGTACGACATCCAGTACGTCGGAAAACTGAAGAGCGCGCTTTTCGGCGGCGAGGGGCTCTTCTTCGCGACGCTCCGCGGCCCCGGCCGCATCTGGCTCCAGTCGCTTCCCTTCAGCCGGCTCGCCAGCCGCATCTACGCGGCGGCCCCCCAGACGGGCGGCCGGCGGCGCGAAGAGGGGTCGATCCTGGGGGGCCTGGGCAACCTGCTCGACGGCGACGGGAAGTAGAACCTCAACAACTAATTGCGACACTCGCCCAGACACACCACCGAGATATTATTATCTTGTAAGAATTTCTAATCTTGTTATATTTTGTACCGAAACTATGGACACCAGGCCAAGGCGGGAGCGGGAGAAGGAAGAAATTCAGCGGCGAGTCCTCGATGCCGCGCGGGAACTCTTTGCCTTGGATGGGTTTGAGGCGGTCACGATGCGGAAGATTGCAGACCGGGTGGAGTACACCCCAACGGCGCTCTACTTCCACTTCAAGGACAAGCGGGAACTCTTCCGGCGCCTATGTGCCGAGGACTTCGGAGCCCTGGCGGCCCGCTTCCAGGTCCTGTCGCGTGTCCCCGACCCGCTGGAGCGGCTCCGAATGCTGGGCCGTGGCTACATCGCGTTCGCCCTGGAGCACCCCCACCACTACCGGCTGATGTTCATGGCTCCGGGCGCCCCGCTCGAATCCGAGTCTGAGGAGCCCGCGTCAAGGCGCGAACGCCCCGAGCAAGGCGTCCACGCGTTCCTGCTCCAGGCCTGCGGCGAGGCGATCGCCGCGGGACGGCTTCGCCCCGAGTTCACCGATTCCAACCTGGTCGCCCAAACGCTCTGGGCGGGCACGCATGGCGTCGCCGCGCTCGCCATCGCCAGGCAGCACGACTCGTGGGTCGACTGGCGGCCGATCGAGGAGCGAGCAGGCGCCATGGTCGACTCTCTTCTCCGGGGTCTCGCCCGGGAGAAGTAGCGCCACGGCGCCGCGCCCGACCCCGACTCTACTTGTCGGTGTTGAGGATGATCGGGAGGCCGTCTTTCCCGCCCACGATCACGATCTTCGTGTTCGGGGAGGTCGCGATCTTCTCGGTCGCCTCGATTCCCTTCCAGGTCAGGAGCGCCGGCGAAATCCCCGCCGTGACGATTCGCTGGAAATCGGAAATGCCCTGGGCCTCGATCCGCTTTCGTTCTGCTTCCTTCGACTCCTTGCGAAGCACGAATTCCATCTGCTGCGCCTGCTGATCGGCGGCCAGTTTCGCCTCCACCGCCTTGGCGACCTGCGCGGGAAGTTCGATGTTCCGTAGGAGGACCGCCTCGATGTTCACGCCGCGATCCTTCATCCGGTCGCGCATGAGCTCGAGCATCTTACGGCCCACTTCCTCGCGGCGGCCCGAATAGAGATCGACGGCGTTGAAGCCGGCCGTGACGTCCCGGACCACGCTGCGGAATTCCGGCACCAGGACGTTCGCCACCAGACCGTCCAGGCCGCCGTACCGCCCGTAGATATCCTTGGCGGTCGTCGGCTCGGGGTGATAGACGATGCTGACGTCGAGCCCGACGACGAGGCCTTCGCTGGTCGGTGTGGAGGTGCGCTCCTCGATCTGGTTGGTGCGGCAGTTGATGCGGTGGACGCCGGTCCAGGGGAGCCAGAGATGGAGGCCGGGCCCCCACGTGGCTTCGTAGATCTTGCCGAACGACTCGATGACGCCGATGTGCTGCGCCGGGACCGCGGCGCAACCGGTTCCCAGAAGACCGGCGAGCGCGAGGATGGCGACGAACCGCGAAGAGATTCCGAGCATGGACGGGACTCCTCCTTCCTTGGAGTGAGGCTCGGGAGCGGTCAGGCGGCGGTAAACCCGCCGTCCACGAACACCTCCGAGCCGGTCATATACGACGCCTCGTCGCTCGCGACGAAGGCGATCACGTTCGCGACTTCCTCGGAGCGCCCCATCCGGGCGAGCGGCGTGTGCTCCAGGATGAACGTGAGGAGCGGGTTCGGCCCCGGCCCTTCGCTCACGAGAAACGGCGCGATCATCGGGGTCTCGATGAAACCAGGATGGACCGAATTGACGCGGATCCTCTCCGGCGCGTACCGGATCGCCGCGTTCTTGGTCATCTGGCGGAGCGCCCCCTTGGACGCATGATACGCGATCGCCGCACCATTGCCACCCACGGCGCCATAGATCGACGAAATATTCACGATGGCCCCGCCCCCGGCGG
>JANOOP010000335.1:0-2708 GCA_031421415.1 Candidatus Eiseniibacteriota bacterium | reverse complement strand
CGAACTCGCCGCGGTCCTCGCGCTCCTCGATGAAGCGGAAGACTTCGCCGGCCCGGTAGGCCTCGTAGCCGGCCGCGCTTCCCGGGGTCGTCCAGTTACCGCGCGCGATCTTCATCGTGTCCCGGCCGTTGAACACCTCGTCGGCCCGGGCCTGCGCCCTGGCGAGGTTCTTGAAGAGAGTTTTGTCGACCTTGCTCGGAGGGGCGGGTTTCTTGCTGCAGCCGCCGGCGCCGCACGCCACCGCCGCCAGCACCGCGGCCATCACCGCCACGCGGATCGCGCGCACGATCGGGCGAACCGATTCCCTTTGAAGCGGACTCCGGACCAGCACGAATTCCTCCACGGGGGCGTCAGTCCCGCCGCGGCGTTCCCGGCGGTTCCAGCCGGCCCAGCTCGCGCAGGTTCCGCCTCGCGCGCGTGGCGAGAAGCGCGATCATGCCGAGCGCCGCGGCAACGCCGACGACGTCGAAGACGGTGAATCCCACTCCCTTGATCCCGAACCCCAGCGGTCCGATCAGGAGCGCGATCAGATTGAGGCCCAGGAGGAGCAGGCGCGCCTCCGTGGGGCCGACGATGCCGTAGCCGAAACGGAAGACTCTAAACGCATGCGTCTCCAGATAGACGTTGATGGAGAGGATGAGATACCCGATGACGATCGCGAGGCCGGTGGAGAGGAGCATATAGGGGGAGAAGCCGAGCCCGATTCCGATGGCGGTCGTGGAATAGGCGTCGGTGAGGTGATCGAGGTAGAAGCCGTACCGCGGCCGCTCGTGTTTCCGGACGCGGGCCAGGGTGCCGTCGAGCGAATCGCCGAACCAGTTGATGAGCAGCCCGAGATTCGCCACCCAGAGCCACGACGGCGACCACCGCGTGCAGAGATAGGCCGCCGCGACGAGGGTGGCGCCGAAGACCCCGATCCCCGTCAGGTGGTCGGGCGTGACCCAGCGGGGGAGCGCGGCCGCCATGCGGGGCAGCGCCCACTTCTCGAAGCGTGTGAGGACGAAGGTGGCCTGGCGCTCGGCGTCGGCCTGTCGGTCGCTGGGTTCCCGCGGACGCTCGTTCACCCGGCCATCATCACGCCGCGCGGTCGTTCGGTCAAGCAGCCCCGATTAGGGGCGTACGGTGAGCGCCACGCGAACCGTTCCCCCGTCGGGAGTGTCCGCGACGACCTCGGGCACGGCTTGAATTCGAGCGGGATCGCCGAGCGTGTTCGCGGCGAGCGCCACGGAAACCTGCTTCGCGAGCGACGTGGCTTGCTCCATGGTGCGTCCGGTGGCCGTGACGCGGACCGGCCGCGTGACGTTCGGCGACTGGTTCAGCCACGACGCCGCCTCGAGAAGAATGGCCGCGGTCGGACGCGCCGCTCCGGCGCCGCCATAGAGGCTGGCCGCGCCGGCGACGGGAGCGACCAGTTCGCGTCCGTTGAAGACGAGCGTCGGTCCCTCCGGCCCGTCCAGCCTGTAGGCGGAAACGCGGAACCCTTCGCCGACGAAGTTTCGCTTGTTACCGGCCTTGTCCTTGGCCTCGAAGACGTACGAGTAGGTGACGCCCGGGGTCCCGGAAGCGCCGTTCGCGGCGCGGCCGTCCCAGACGATCTCCTTCGGCGGATCGCCCTTTCCCTCGAACACCCGCACCGCCTGGCCACGGGAATTGGCGACCGTCAGCTTCCAATGCTCCACACCCTTCACAGCCGGCTGAAAGCGCGCCACCGAACCGCTCGAGAACTGGCGGAGCCATGGGCGCGCCGTGTAGGGCGAGCGATCCGCGGCGGTGGAGGCGTAGTAAGAGGTCGTGAGATCGGGAGGGACGCGGTCGAGCACGTCGCGCGCGTCGCCCATGACGAGCCCCAGAACCTTCGCCGGGTCGAGATCCATCGCCAGCGGCGGCCGCTCGATCTCCACGTGGACGCGGTCCTCTCCCTCGACCGTGAGCGACTTGAGGTCGGTCCGCTCCTGGCCGCCCTTGATCGTGTAGGCGCTATCGGCCTCGGAAGGCGCCGTCTTCGCATGGGCCGGAGCGGCGGCGCACCAGCCGGCCAGCGCCACGGCTCCAAGAATACTTGTCCAGCGTGCCATTGGCGTCATCGGTTCCCCCTTACCCCACGTCCCGAAGTCGGAAGTGGAACGTGATGGTTCCCCACTGCTCGCCCGTCCGTCCGCCGCGCAGCGGCTCGAACCGCCACGCGCGAAGCGCGGTCCGGGCGTTGTCGTCGAATTCACCGAATCCTGCCGTCTTCTGGATGACCACGTTCTCCTTCACCGTCCCGTCCGGACGGACGACGAAGTAGAGCGTCACCGATCCTCCGACCGCTTCCCGTTTTGCCCAGTCGGGATACTCGGGCACTTCCGTGGAGAGGACCTTCCGGTCGGCAATCGGTCCCGCGAGCGATGCGCCCGCGACGGTCCGCCGCGCCGCGCCGTCTCCCACGTTGGCCGCGGCCTGTGCGCTGCCACCCGCTCCGGCTTTCGACGCGGGGAGCGTGGCTGGCGCGATGCCGGTACCGCCGGTGCCGCCGCGCGTGAGGGGCAGCGCGCTTCCGCCGCCTCCGCCGCGCGTCAGGGCCACGGCCGGTCCACCGCCCATGCCGCCGAGGGGCGCGGATCCCGATCCGAAGAGCGAGGCGGGGACCACCGACGTGCCTGTGCCCGCCGGGGGCCAGCGAGGCCGTCCGCTGGAGCGAGGCGAGCCGCGCCTCCAGCTGATCCGAG
>JANOOP010000334.1:0-3392 GCA_031421415.1 Candidatus Eiseniibacteriota bacterium | reverse complement strand
TTCCGCTCCACGAAGATCGCGGCGATCGTAAGTCCGTAGAAGAGCCACGACGTCGTCACGAACCAGCCCGAGACGTCCTCGAATCCCTGCGCGAACCAGAGCCAGACGATCGAGAGCGCCGCCTGGAGCCAGAGCGCCAGGTCGGGCGTCCCGCGCCTCGCGTCGAGGTGCGCGGCGCGACGCCAGAAGAGCCCGTCCGACGCCATCGCGAGCGTCACGCGAGGGCCGGTAAGGATCGACGCGCTCACGGTGCCGAAGGTCGAGACGGCGACGAGAACGGCGAGCGCGCGCCCTCCCCATTCTCCCAGGACCCTCCGCATCGCCTCGCTTCCGACCGCCTCCACGCTGGCCACCTCGGCCGGCGAGAGGACGGCGAAGTAGGCGAGATTCGTCAGCACATAGACCCCGACGACGATCACCGTGCCGAGCAGGATCGCAATCGGCATCGTCCGCCGCGGATTCACGATCTCCCCCGCCACGTAGGTGGAGTCGGTCCAGCCGTCGTAGGCAAAGAGGATCGGGATCATCGCGAGTACCATGGCGAGGAGGAGCGGATGCGCCGGCGAGGCCGCGGGGCTCGTTCCTCCCGCCGGAGCGCCGGCGTGAGGCAGGAAGAACGCCGCGCCGCAGAGGCCGAGGATGCCGATCACCTTCAGGGTCGTCAGAAGGGTCTGTGTGCGGGTCCCCTCCTTCACGCCGAGCCAGTTGATGAAGGTGAGGACCAGGATGGCTCCGGCGCCCGCCGCGAACTGGGCGCCCTTCGGGAGCCCCAGCGCCTCACAGAAGTAGATGGCGAAAACGCTCGCGATCGCGGCGATGACGGTCGGCTTGATGACGCTGAGGCTGGCCCAGCCGAAGACGAAGCCGAGCCGGTCGCCGAACGCGCGCCGGATGAAGACGTAGAGCCCGCCGGTCTCGGGGTGCCTCACGGCGAGTTCCGCGAGCACGAGCGACCCGCAGAGCGAGAGCGCTCCGCCCAGGATCCAGGCGAAGAGCATGAGCGGAGCGCTGGTCAGTTCCTGCGCCACGGAGTGCGGCGAACGGAAGATGCCGGAGCCGATGATGCTCCCGACCGTGATCGCGGTCGCCGCGTAGAGCCCAATCTGGCGCTTCAGCGTGGGCGCGGTGGAGGCCGCTCCGTTCGACGCGGGTCCAGCCCTCAACGAAGGAACGCCACGCGCGTCCTCAATTCACGATCGCCCGCGCGGACGACCGCGAAGTAGATGCCGGAAGCGACGCGATGTCCTCCCTGGTCCCGCCCGTCCCACGAGATGGCATGCGCTCCCGCCGGAAGCGAACGCGATGCGACGGCGCGAACGACTCGCCCCGAAACGTCGACGATGAGAATGCGCGTCGCGGCGGCGCGGTCGAGCGTGAAGGGGATCGTGGCGGTCCCCCGCGCGGGATTCGGCCGCGGCCGTTCCAGCGCGAAGCGGAGCGGCGCTCCGCGCACGGCGCTGATGGCGCTCGTGACTGTCTCACGTCCCTCTCCGTCCATGATCGCCAGACGATAGGCGTACGTGACGCCAGACTCGGCGCCGCGATCCACGAACTCGAACGAGGAGGAGCCTCGCAGGAGCTCGGGGGTGAGCCTCGTCCAGGGACCGGCCGCGTTCAGCCCGCGATCGACGTGGAAGCCACCCTCGCTCCCGCCGTCCGTCCGCTCCCAGCGAAGCCGCACGCCGTCCGCCACCCCGACCGCCTGGAAATCGGCCAAGGCGATCGCTGTCGTCGGCGTCTTCGCGATGAACATGACATCCAGGATCGAATCGGCCGGCGTGACCGCCGCCAGGCTCAGCGTGTCTCCGTAGATGAATCCCTCCACGACATGGTGGCCGCTGTAGGAATGGGCCTCGATCGACGTGGGAGCGACGAGCGGGTGAAGGCTTCTCCCCCCTCCTCCGGTCGTGATCCAGACCGGGCCGCTCGGGTTCGTGAAGAAGGGATTCGACGCTACATTCACCGGCGCGCCGCCGACGATGGGGTAGGTGCGCGTGTAGAAGTGGTTGTGCCCCTGGAACACGACGTCCACGCCGCGGGACTCGAGAATCGGCCCCAGCGCGGCCGCGATCGTCTCATCACCGCCGTGTCCACCGCCGTTCGAGTAGGCGGGTACATGGAAGTAGACGAACTTCCATTTCTTCGGCGAAGCGGCGAGGTCCTGGTCGAGCCATGCCAGCATCGCCGCATCGGGAGCCACGCCTTCGACCGTCACCTCCAGGCAGACGAAGTGCGCGTCTCCGTGATCGAAGGAGTAGTAGCGCTCCGTTCCGGTGGTGCTGTTGGTCGGGAGGTAAAAGGCGTCGAGGTAGGGCTGCCCGTTGGACGTCAGGAGATCGTGGTTCCCCATCGCGGCGTAGAACGGAATCCGGGCGATGGTCGGTTTGTAGATATCGAAGTACTGAGGCGTGAAGTTCGCCGCCTCCCCCGCTTCGTAGATGATATCGCCGGTCAAGATCGCCAGGTCGGGCGCCATCGATTCGATTCGCGCGGCCACCGCGATCTGCTCGGTCGTGGCCGCGCCAAGGTCTCCGAGCGCGACGAAGAGGAACGGCGAAGGTCCGGGGGGTGCCGTGGTGAAGTAGTCATCCCCCACCGTCAGCGTGTCGGTCCCGGAGGCGACTTTGTAGAAATAGAGCGTCCCCGCGGCGAGCCCCGTGATCGTGACCGCGTGATCCACGGTTGTCGTGGGGTCCGTGGCGGTCGAGTCGTAGGCGAGGTCCTCGCTGTAGAGCACCGACCCGGTCGTGGCGACGTCGGTCTGCCACGCGATGAGGACCGAGGTCGGCGTGAGCTTGTTGATCCAGGGGTAGCGGGTCAACGTGGCGGCCGAGGCGGTCGCGGGCGTGGAGGCGATCGACCCCGCGAGGCCAATGAGGACGAAGATCGCGATGGCGGCGAGCGCGGCGCGGCGCGTGGAGGCGACGATCCGGGGACGCGTTAGGTGAGAGGGACTCTGGATCATGGCTCGATCTCCTCCCGATGGCGTGGTCATCCGTGACCAAGCGCTTGGGGCGCCCGGTATTCCGAACGTGCGCATGCTGCCTGACGCGGGGCCGCGCGCGCAAGAGGAGAAGGCGCCACGGTGGGCCTCGTCGCGGTCTTACCCGCGAATCGGGGAACGAAAAAGGACCGGAAGCGACTCCGGTCCTTGGTGTTTTGGTGGAGGCGGAGGGAATTGAACCCTCGTCCGAAAGCCGATCCGACAGAAGCACTACGCGCGTAGTCTAGCATCCTGATTTCGCGATTCTGGACGCTGCCAGACTAGGTCACGGAACCGCTAGCCCGATGTTGTCTCGACCCCCCGACTCAGGCGAATCGTAAGGACCAGCCCACCTTAATGACGCCTGATTCGGCCTCGGCAGGCTCCGACCGCTCAAGCGCAAGCACCC
>JANOOP010000333.1:0-7861 GCA_031421415.1 Candidatus Eiseniibacteriota bacterium | reverse complement strand
GAAGAGGCGCTGGACCCCACGAACCCGCTCCTGGAGCGGATCCGGTTCACGGGCATCTTCTTCGGAAATCTCGACGAGTTCTTCATGATCCGCGTGGCCGGCTTGCGCGCCCTGCTGGACGCGGAGGTGGAATACCGAGGGCACGACGGGCTGACGGCCGGCGAACTCCTTCCGAAGGTCGCCGCTCGGACGCGCGAACTGGTCGCCACAGCCTACGGCACGCTCGAGAAGGAATTGATCCCGGCCCTCCGCACGCACGGCATCCGCTTCCTGAGAGACGACGACCTCTCGCCTCCGGAGCGTGAATTCCTCGACGTCTATTTCCAGCGGGAGTTGCTTCCCATTCTCACGCCCGCGGCGGTAGAGCCGGCGCTCCCGACGCCACGCGTGGCAAATCTGACGCTCCATCTCGCCGTCCGCCTGGCGCGCGCACGCGCCGAAGAACACGAGAGCGGGAACGGCGCGACACCGCACGAGGCATCGGAGCGTCTGGCGCTCGTGGCGCTCCCGCGACTGAGTCCGCGATTCATCCAGGTGGGCGGCGCTCGCTCCGGCGTGGACGGTTCCACGGGACCGCGCTTCGCGCTTCTGGAGGAGATCGTCCGCGCGCGGCTCGGCGCGCTCTTCGAGGGGTACGAAATCTTGGAGACCGCGGCGTTCCGTCTCACGCGCGACGCCGATTTCGCCACCGATGACCAGGAAGCGGAAGACATGGTCGAGGCGGTGCGGCTGATGCTGAAGCAGCGGATGAGCGGCGACCCGGTGCGGATGGAGATCGAGGAGGGCGCCAGCGAGGCGCTCACGTCGCGGCTCGCCTCCGCGCTCGGCGTGGGGAACGAGGAAATCTACCGCTATCCCGGCGCCGTGGACCTCCGCTTCCTCATGGATTTCGCGCGCATCCCATCGCTCCAGGCGCCGCGCGCGGAATCGTGGCCGCCCCAGCCGGCGCCCGACCTTCCGCCCGGAGACGCGCTCTGGGACGCCATCGCCGAGCGAGACCGGCTCCTGTTCCATCCCTACGAATCGTTTGAGCCGGTGCTCCGGCTCCTGCATCTCGCGGCCGAGGATCCGGGCGTGCTGGCGATCAAGCAGGTCCTCTATCGCACCTCCTCCACGTCCGAAGTGATCCGCGCGCTCGAGCGCGCGGCGCAGAACGGGAAGCAGGTGACGGTGCTCCTGGAACTGCAAGCGCGCTTCGACGAGGAGCGAAACGTCGCCTGGGCGGCCCGGCTGGAGGACGCGGGGGCGACGGTTCTCTACGGCCTGGCGGGCCTGAAGACGCACGCCAAGGCGCTCCTGATCGTGCGGCGCGGGCCGTCGGGGATCGAGCGCTACGCGCACGTCGGGACCGGCAACTACAACGAGCGGACGGCGCTCGAATATTCCGACCTCTCGCTCCTGAGCGCGGACGACGATCTCTGCGCCGACCTGACCGCTTTCTTCAACGTCGTCACCGGCTACTCCGAGCCGCTCCCGTGGCGCCGCCTGGCCATGGCGCCGCTGGGGCTTCGGGCAAAGTTCCTGGGACTCATCCGACGCGAGATCGAGCGCAGCGGACCCGATGGGCCGGGGCAGATCCGCGCCAAGATGAACTCCCTCGTCGACCGCGAGATCATCGACGCGCTCTACGAGGCGTCGGCGGCCGGAGTGAAAGTGGATCTCAATGTCCGAGGCTCCTGTCTTCTCCGGCCCGGCGTTCCCGGGCTGAGCGAGAACATCCGCGTCATCACGCTCGTCGACCGCTTCCTGGAACACAGCCGCATCTTCGAGTTCCGGAACGGTGGCGACGTGGAGGTCTATATCGGGAGCGCCGACTGGATGCCGCGCAATCTCGACCGGCGCGTGGAGCTAGTGGTGCCGATCCTGGACTCCGAGCATCGCGCCCGACTTTCGCGTATCCTGGACGCCTTCTTCATGGACAACGTGAAGGCGCGCGACTTCAAGGCGGACGGCTCGCTGACGCGTCGCGACGGACGACGGAAGCCATTTCGCGCTCAGGAGCACTTCTGGCAGGAAGCGCGCGACCGCGCGCAGCGGGCGGGAGATCCCGACCGCAGCGCCTTCCGGCCGCGGACACGGCCAACCTAGGAGGGGACCGCCATGGCGAATTTCGTGCAGCGGATGATCGGCGCGGCGACGCTGAACGTGCCGATCGTCGAGGAGATCGAGGCCGACATCGAGTACACGACACCGGCGCTGGGCGTGGTCGTGCTCTCCGCGATCGCGGCGGGAATCGGCGGCGCGAGCGGCGGCATCCAGAGCGCGGCGGTGCTCCTGGTCTCGTCGCTCTTCGGGTGGGTCTTCTGGGCGTTCATGACGTGGGTGATCGGCACCAAGTTCCTCGCCACGCCCGATACCAAGTCGGACATGGGGGAGTTGCTCCGCACGATGGGATTCGCCCAGAGCCCGGGGTTATTGCGCGTCTTCGGGGTGATCCCGGTGATCGGCCGCGTCGTCGATGTCGTGGTTCTGGTCTGGCTCCTGGTCGCGATGATCGTCGCGGTGCGCCAGTCGCTCGACTACAAGAGCACGGCCCGGACGGTCGCGGTGGTAGGCATCGGCTGGCTGATCAACAGCGCCATCTGGTTCTTCTCGCTCTCGATCATCGGAATCGGCGGCTACCTCGCCACCGGTGGACCCTAGTACCGGACGTCGAGCGCCAGGCGGGCGAGCCACGCGGTGCGCGTCTCGCCCTCCACGTGACGCTCGTTCGCGACTCTCTGGAATCCGACGCCCGCGCTCGCGTCGAGCCGATCGCGCGGCATCCAGCGGAGATCGCCCCAGACTTCCCGCCGTTCCTCCACGACACCGTAGAGTCCGGTGTTCGAGACCGCTCCCATGCCGGTCTGCCACGCCTCTCCCAGGTATCCCTCGCCCTGGTTCCTGAACTCGCCGCTCCAGCGTGCCTGCCAGTCGCGCGAGAAATCGAGCCCCACCTCCAGCCAGACCGTCTCCACGTCGGGGCCCAGCGCGAAGCCGAGCGGCCGGTCGCGATGGATGAAGTTCTGCGCGTACTCGGTGGCGTAGGTAAAGCGGCGCACGCGCGTGTACTCCGCCAGGAGGTGCGCGGTGCGCGAGCCGTACGGCCGGTCGCTCCTCAGTCCCAGCTGGTAGGCCAAGCGGTCGGGCATGTCGCGGTTCTCCGTCGCCAGGTCGTCGAGCAGGATCTCGCCGTAGAGCGTGAGCGCGCGGCTGACGCGCGCCACGGCGTCGAGCGAGACCATCACGTTTGCGCGCTCCAACCCGCGCACGGAGTCGGTCGCGGCGTTTCGGATCTGGATCCGCTCCACGATCGCGTAGGGGATGAGCCCCGTGGCGTAGAGGAGATCGATTCCGTCGCTCCGGTAGCGGACCGCCTCCGAGAGGCCGACGGAGAGTCGCGGCGTGACGAGCATCTCCAGCCGGTGCGCGGCGAGGTAGCGCTGGTCGGCGCGCGAGAGAACGCCGCTCAGCGCGGTCGCCGTCACGCGTCCGCCGAAGGAGCCGGAGAAGGCGAGAACGCCCATCGGGCCCGCGGCGTCGGCGAGAAGATGGTGCCGCGCCGCCCGGGGCCCCAGCGGAAGAGATCGTATCCGGCCGTCGCGGTGATCGGTCCGGTGCGCGCCGTGAGTCCCGCGCGGAACACGGTCGTTTCCACGTCCGAATGAAGCGCGATGGCGTCGATGAAGTTCCGCTGCCCGCGGATCCGGGTGATCCCGAATTCCTCGTAGGCGGCGAACGCCGGCCAGAGCTGGAGCGCGGCGCGCGCCGTGAGCGACGATTCGTCGCGCAGGCGGTAGTGCGCGACCGTGCGCTTCTCATCGAAGTCGCCGCGCAGATGGCCCGCGATCGAGACCCGCGCGCGCCGGTCGCGGGCGCCGGAGTCGACGAGGCGCGGGGACTCCGAGCGCTCCGGGGGCGCGCCGAGGTCGTCCAGCTCGCGCGCCAGTTCTCGCTCCAGGCGCTGGTAGTGGAGATTTCCCTCCACGCCGGGGTGAAGCCGCCGCGCGCGGAGAAGCGCCGCCGCGACGTCGGTCCGCGCCAGCGGCCGCGTGTAGATCGAGAGCGAATCGAGGAGCCCTTGCGCGGCGAGCGTTTCGATCTCGTCGTAGGCCGCGTGGCGGACGGGGAGAAATTCGACCGGGAGCGCGCGCGACGTCGTGGCGGGGAGCGCGAGCAGGAGGGCCGCGAGCGCGATCCAGTGGACGCGGAGCGCGCCGGGCCGGGAGGAGAGCATGGCCGCATCCTACTGGCCCCTCAGGAGGGCGTCAAACAGCCGCGAGGCCGGGCCCTCGCCGGGGCGGGCTGGACCCGGCGGGTGTGCCGGTGGGTCCACAGGGTGTCACGGATGGCAGCATCGGGCAGACGCGGGGCCCCCATGGGTCGTCGTAAGTCCTTTATCGACAATGAAAATCCCGATGGCACGTAGGCTGCATTAGGCCGGGACGTGGAGATTCGACCACCTACCTTTGCCAACGGAGGAACCGCCATGTCGCTTCAAATGCTCTACCGCCGGACCTATCGGTCGCTCCTCGCCGCCGCGGGCGTCGCGGCCCTGTTCAGCATCGTCGTCGCCGCGCCGCCGGCGCGGGCGGCGTCACAGCTCGATTTCCAGGGGACCTCCTTCACGGGCGGCGCCGGTGGCGCTTGCGCGACCCTTCTCGCGTCGGACGCGGATCTGCGGAGTTCCAACGGACCGGCGCGCCGCCGTTCGCCGCGATACGGGGGGTACGGTCCCCGCCAGCGTTCTTTCGCCACTCTCGGACTCGGCGGCTACGAACCGTCGGACCAGCCGGGGAACGGTGTCTATTTCAGCGGCTCGGTCGGAACCGAACTGCAGACGCCTATCGACCTGGGGCTCTCCGCGTCGTGGTATCACCGCTCCACGGGCGGAAGCCAGTTCATCACGACCTTCACGGATCCCGCGGGGAACACGGGTCAGCGCGTCGTCCAGACGAGTGACATCTCGACCGATCTTGTGCCGCTCATGGCGTTCGTTCGCGTGAAGTTCCCGTCGGGGACGGGCATCCAGCCCTACGTCGGCGGGGGAATCGGCTGGGAATGGCTCCTGGTCGAAGGAACCGATCAGGACGGCTTCGGCTTCAGCGATAGCTACGACGGATTCGGCGCGCAGATCTTCGGCGGCATGAACCTCACGGTATCGCCAAGCACCGCGCTCTACGGCGAAGTGCTCTACAACAGCAGCACCCTCTCGGCCGACTTCTACGATCCGCTCTACGGCGTGACCGTCCGCGACGAGATCGACATGGACGGCGCCGCCGCGCACGCCGGACTCCGCTTCCGGTTCTAGTTGCCGCCCGCCACGCCCTTGGGTAGGCTCCGGGTTCACGGACTCGGAGCCTACCCGGCGTATGGAACGACCCATTCAAGGAGGAATGCACCGATGAAACTTTCGACGTTGCGGCGAGCCGGCCTGCTTTCGGGGCTGGCGGTACTCGTCGCGTTCACCATGGCCTCGCCCGTCTTCGCGCAGCAGACGGATCAGACCGGCGGACTCGGGCTCAAGGGACTCGGCGTTCGGATCGGACTCACGGATCCGGAAGGCGGCAGTAGCGCGCTCATGTACGGCGTCCACCTCGATGCCGGCGAGCTCGTGAATCACGTCCATCTCGTCCCGTCGGTGGAGTACTGGAACGTCGGGAACGACGTCGCCCAGTACAATTCGGACCTCAGCGATCTGGCATTTCGCCTGGGCGTCAATTTCGACTTTCCCCTTCAAGATCAGCGCATGGTCCCGTATCTGGGAGGCGGAATCGGCCTCCATCGCTTCAGCTTCGACACGAACGTGCCCGGCGTCGACAGCAGCAGCGACACCAAGTTCGGAATCGACATTCAAGGCGGCGCGCGGAACCAATTCACGCCGAACCTGTCTCTCTTCGGCGAACTCGGCTACTCGTTCGTCTCGGACGCGAACCAGCTCCGCCTTCTGGGCGGGCTGACCTATCACTTCATCTACTAGCGCCGGGCCGACGGCCCGGAGGAGGAGACTGATGAATCGCAACCGTACGCTCTCGATGCTGGCGCTTGGACTGGTCCTGACGTTCGGCTTGTCGGCCTGCCAGAAGGCGGAACAGACCGAGGTGTCGTCCACCGAGGAGAACCCCGCGACCCTGTCCGAGGCGCCGGCCATGACTGAAACTCCCGCCGCCACGGCGACGGAGCCCGCGCCGGCGGCCAGCGTGACGCCGGTGAAGCCGGCGACCAAGCCGACGACCAAGCCGACGACCACCAAGTCCACACCCGCTTCGAACGCGGCGGCCAAGTCGAACAGCATCTCGCTTCCGGCGGGAACGCAGTTCGACGTCACGCTGACGACGCCGGTCGATACGCGCACCTCGAACGTCGGCGACAGAGTCGAGGGGACGCTGGCGGCGCCGCTCCTCCACGAGGGGCATACGATCGCCGAGGCGGGCGCCGTGATCCGCGGCGAGATCGTCGAGCTGACGCGCGCCAGCCGCGCCAAGTCCGAAGAGGACCGCGCGTCGGTGAAGTTCCAGTTCACGTCGCTTCAGACGGTTGACGGCGAGAAGACCATCAGCGCCACGGTGACGAACTCCGAGGGCAAGATGGTCGCGAAGAGCACCAGCACGCGCGACAAGCTCATGATCGGCGGCGGTGCGGTGGCCGGCGCCATCATCGGTAAAGTGGCGGGCAAGGACACCAAGAGCACCGTCCTCGGCGCGGTGGGCGGCGCGGTGCTCGGCACCGGCGCGGTGCTCGCGGCGAAGGGGTACGAGCTGGAGGTCCCGGCGGGGAGCAAGGTCAGCCTCCGCGTCGACGCGCCGATCACCGTCGTCTCCAAGTAGCGCGCGGGGCGCGGGATGCCTCTCACGCTCGGCCACCCGCTCCTCGACATCGTCGTACGCTGCCTCGTCATCTACCTGACGCTCCTCGTGGGGCTCCGCCTCATGGGGAAGCGTCAGGTGGGGCAGCTCACTCCCTTCGACCTTCTGCTGCTCCTCCTCCTCTCCAACGCCGTCCAGAACGCGATGATCGGCCCCGACACGTCGCTGTTCGGGGGATTGGTGGCCGCCGCCACGCTCTTTGGGCTGAATGCCCTTGTCGTCCGCGTGGCTCGCTCCAGTGGCCGCGCGGCGCGCCTCCTCGAGGGAACGCCGACGCTCCTGATCCGAGACGGCGACTTTCTGGAGGCGCACCTCGCGAGCGAGGGAATCTCCCGTGCCGACATCCTCCGCGCGCTTCGCGAACATGGCGTGGACGATCCTTCGGCGGTGCGCTCGGCGATCCTCGAAGTGGACGGCTCCATCAGCGTGCTCAGGACCGACGACATGCCGCAGATTCACAAGCCGCACCATCGCATCCGGGGGGTTCGGCGTCAGTCGTCGTAAGCCTGCCGGCACTTGACAATTCCATAAGTGATTGGTATACTAAGTACTTAAGTAATCCGCGAGTGGGCGCCTCGTGGTTCCGGCTCAAACCTCAAACGGCTCGTGACACGAGGGGGAGCTATGCGACCACTCTCGACGATCTCCATCGTTCTGGCGTTCTTCGCCTCGATCGCCACTTCCGCGCTGGCCGCGCCCGCGGCTCCGGAAACCCGCCAACTCGATCCACCGCCAATTCACGCTCCGATTCCGCTCGTTAACCGTGCCGGCCGAGTAGCGGCCGCCGCCACCGCATCGCGTGCGGCCGCGACCATGAGCGGCACCCTTCTGCGCCAGAGTTCCGCCACGACCACCTGGTTTCTCTACCCCGGCGCCTGTGCCGAACGGGCAGGTGGGACGTGGGCGGCACGGACAACCCGCTCGATGTGCCCATGACCGACAATCTGTCCATCACCGCGACGGTGCTCCCCGTGGCGGGCCGCGTGGTGAAACGGCACCCGGCCGCGTTGCACATC
>JANOOP010000332.1:0-3881 GCA_031421415.1 Candidatus Eiseniibacteriota bacterium | reverse complement strand
GTCGCGACAGGTTTCGACGGCGTCTCTGCCGAGGCGGCGCGCGCCGGCGCTCGACTCGACGCTGCGTGGTCGCGTCTCGCGGCGGCGTTGGAGGCCGTTCCCGACTGGGTAGCGGCGGCGCTGGTCCGCCCCGACGAGCCGACGTGGGGCGCGCTCACGCCGATCGCCGCCTCCGACTTCACCCGCGACGGCTACCTCCGGGTCGTCGACCGCGCGCTGGAGCACATCGCCGCCGGCGACATCTACCAGGTGAATCTCTCGCAACGCTTCTGGGTGGAGCCCGCACCGGCGCCCGCCGCGCTCTATCGGCGGCTCCGCGCGGTCGCGCCCGCTCCGTTCCTCGCGTACGCCGCGCTTCCTGGGGGCGGCGGGATCGCGTCGTCGTCACCGGAGCGCTTCTTCTCCATTCGCGGATCGCGCATCGAGACGTGGCCGATCAAGGGAACGCGTCCGCGGGGCCGCTCGCGCGAGGAGGACCTCGCGCTGGCGGAAGCGTTACGGGCGAGCGAGAAGGACCGCGCCGAGAATCTCATGATCGTGGATCTCGCGCGAAACGACCTCGGCCGCGTCTGCGAGATCGGGTCGATTCGCGTTCCCGCACTCTGGGAAGTGGAGACGCATTCGAACGTCCACCACCTGGTGTCGCGCGTCGTCGGCGAACTCCGCGACGACGCGGAGCCGGTGGACGTGCTCCGCGCCCTCTTCCCGGGCGGCTCCGTCACCGGCGCCCCGAAGATCAGCGCCGTGGAAATCATCGACGCGCTGGAGCCGGTTCGCCGCGGCGTCTACACCGGAGCGATCGGCTACTGGGACGCTTCGGGGGACGCCGACTGGAACATCGCGATTCGCACCGTAACCGTGGGACGCGGCGCGGCCTCGTTCCACGCCGGCGGCGCCATCGTGGCCGATTCGACGCCGGAAGGGGAGTACGAGGAGACGCTCGTCAAAGCGAGCGGGATGATGCGGGCGTTGGGGGTGCGGCAGGCGGGGTGACGAGAGGGCGGTTGCCCTCTAGCGGTCCTTCCACTTCGGTTCACGCTTCTCGAGGTAGGCGCGGATTCCCTCGTGCGCGTCCTCAGTCTTCATCAGCTCGTCCACGTAGAGCCGCTCGATCTGCGTCATCGCCTCGCCGGTCTGCATCTCCTTGCCCATTCGAAGCGCCCGTTTCGCAAGCCGCAATGCCACCACGCTCTTCTCCGTGAAGAGGGAGACGTAGCTCGCGACCGCCGCGTCGAGCGTCCCGCGCGGTGTCAGGATGTTCACGATTCCCAGCGCCTTCGCTTCCGCCGCCGTGATCGGCTCGCCTGTCAGGACCAGTTCGTATGCCTTCTGCGACGTGACGAGGTGGGGAAGCATCGCCGCTGCGGCCGGGGGGAAGCAGCCGAGCCAGATCTCGGGGAGCCCGAACGAAGAGCCCTCCTCCGCCACGATCATGTCGCAGGCGAGCGCCAGCTCGAAGCCGCCTCCCAGCGCCACGCCGCGCACGCCGGCGAGCGTGACGCACGAAAGCGACCCCACGGCGCGCACGATGTCGTGGAATCGCTCCAGCATCGCGGGGGCCTGCTCGGGCGTGTGGATCTTGATGTCCACACCGGCCGAAAGCGCCTTGTCGCCGGTGGAGGTGAGGACCATCGTGGCGACGCCCGGCTCCCGCGCCACTTGCGCCACCGCCGCGGCCAGCGCCTCCATCATCGGGAAATCGAGGATGTGGAGCGGTGGGCGATCGAGCGTGAGCCGCGCGAGACTACCTTCGATCTGGACTCGAACGGGGCTGGAGGCGGCAGTGTTCATGACTCAACCCTAGCAGACGGGGCGTTCCGCGGGGAGGCGCAATGGTGCGGTCCGAAGGTAGACGTCGGCTTGCGAGGGAGCGGTGCGATCGGCCCCAACGAAAACGGGGCGCCGGCCTCGTGGCCCGCGCCCCGTGGGGGACTTCATCCCGGCGGCACTCACCGCCGGGTTTGCGGCCTGACCCGCGAGCGCCTCACACTCGCCGGCCGCCGCGACGCGCCGTCCATGGCACGCCGAATTCCGCTACTTGGCGAACTCCAGAACCAGCGCGAGTACGCCGTTCTCCACGCTGATATCGTACGTCCCCGCGTCGCCGATCGCATAGAGGGTGAATTGACCGTCGCCCTTCACCTCGTTCAGGAGCGCGGTCTTCCCGGGGCCCTTGAAGAGACCCGCCGATTCGTTCCAGTCGATCGTCTTGGAGGTGCCGGGGCCCGCGGCGAGAGTCAACGGTCCCCATAGCTTGATGGCGGTCGCCTTGATCGCGGTCTCGTCGGCGAGCGTCGTGAGCGTGGGGGTCATCCAGACTTCGACGCCAATGGCGCTGGCGGCGTTGTTCGTGATCTTCCCCAGCACCGCGATGTCCGCGATCGACTTCAGCTCGTCCTTGTGGTCGACGTAGTCGCTCTCGGTGTTGAGGTCGACGACCTGCCTCGTGACCGTGGTGTCGGTGACGGCGGTGAAATTGGGGAGATCGAAGTCGATCAGGAACTGTCCCGACACCAGGATGCAGCCCGCCGCCGCGAGGGAAAGGACGAGCGCGGGAATCGCGAACTTGAGTGCTTTCATCGTCGTTCCTCCTTTCACGGCATCAAGCCATAGGTGAGGCCGACGGTCGCATTCCCGAATTTGCGGGAGGCATCGCCGATCTTGACCATCTCGAGTTCACCGCGGATCTGCAGGGAGAGCTTCGGCGTGGCGCCGATCCCGAGCCCGAGGCCGAAATTGTAGCCCACTTCGTCGATGTCGGTCCCGATCCGCTCCAGCTTGTACTTGCCGATGCCGGCGAAGGGGTACATCCGGAATCCCATGCCGGTCTGGCTGCCGAGCATCACGCTCACGCCGTAGGCCGTCTGGTCGAAGCCGTCGCGGGTGTACGAAATGCCGCCCAGGACCTCCTCCGCGTCGCCGAGCGAGGAAGAAGCGTAGAATGGCTCCACCGTGATCATCGGCACAAGCGACACCGGCGCGCGCAGGCCGTAGAGCGTTCCGGATTTCACGTCGTCCTGAACGATCGGATACGACAATCCGCCATACACGCCGACCCCGACTCCGGTCGCGTGGGCGGCGCCGGCAGCGAGCAGCAACAGCAGCGCGGCGGCCGAAATCAACCTTCTCATGGGGACCTCCTGCGATTAGGGAGCGGCGGCCGTCGTGGCCGAACCGGCTCCGGTCCAAAAGCCTTCGGGATCGATGCGGCGAAGTGCCGCGACTTCCTCGTCCGTGAAGAATCGCGTCATCCCGAGCGGCTGAGCGATCCGCGGCTCCCATGACATCCCGGAGAGCACGTGGTCCACGGTGATTCCCGAAAAGACCTCGTAAAGGTACGCCTCTTCCAGCACGTGGTCGAAGCGAAAAACCGCGTGCGTGGTGATGATGGCGCTGGGGCCGCCGGAAGGCAAGCCCATGCGCGCGCGCCAGCCGGGGCCGTCGCCACGCCCGGGGGAGGTGCGGAATCGCACGCGCTCCACCAGTCGGCGCCGCTCGTGCGGCACGAGCACGACGGAACGCCGGGCCAGAGACAGAATGTCCGCCGCGCCGCCGCTCCCGGGCAGCCGCGTCGTGCGGCCCTCCGCGTCGACGCCCTCGGTGGAATTCAGATTGCCGTAGCGATCCACCTCCGCCGCGCCCAGGAGTCCGAGATCGATCCGTCCCGCCGCCATGAGCCCCATGACGTCGAGCGTCGTCCCCGCCATCGTCGCGTCGAGGATGTTGGGCGGATCGCCCATCGTGAAGAGGAGTTCGCGCGCGGCCTCCTCGCGGATGAGGCCGTTCTCGTAGAGCGCGACGGCGCTCGGCGCGTGGGTCGCCTTCGCGACCAGATACGCGAGAAGGGGGAGCCGTGTTCCGACGAACACGGTCTCCCCCTC
>JANOOP010000331.1:0-8175 GCA_031421415.1 Candidatus Eiseniibacteriota bacterium | reverse complement strand
CCGCGTTCGTGAAGCCGAGCGGCGGGATTCGGTTGTCCTTGTAGACCGAGTCGTTGAGCGTGAAATGGAACGACTTGCCGCTCGGCATGCCGATCGCGCCGGCGAATGTGGGTGACATCCCCAGTTCGATTTCGTAGACCTTCGGCTCGGGCGAGAGCGCGAGGACGCCGGTCGCCGCGTTGTAGGAACCCGACTCGTAGACGATCGCCCCTACCGCATTGCGCGCGGTCAGGTGAATCCACATCCGCCGCCCTTCGGGATAGCCGGTCGGGAGCTTGTGCCCCGTCCGGTTGGTCACCGTCACGAGGGCCCGGAACGAGTCGGCATCCATGGCGTAGGTCAGGCCGACGACTGCCGCCTTCTGTAGCATCTCCACGGCGCGCACGGAAGCCGCCGCCAGAGCCGAGGCGTCGGTCTCGGTAGGATAGAGTGCGCCGATGATGGGGCCGAGCCAGTAGTTCCCGCCCGTCATGTCATGCAGCGGGAGGTCGGGGCGTGTCGGAGCCGCGGGGTCGTTGCAACCTTTCCCCGAGACATCGCGCATGTGGCAGTCCTGGCAGGTCGAGACGATTCCGTCCGCCTTGTTTCCCGCGAACTCCGGCGCGTAGACCCCGGTGACGTAGGAACTGTTCTTCCACTCGCTGTACGTCCGCTCGAGCGGGAGCAACTGCTCCGAGTCCATCGACGCAGGCGGCGAATCGAGCGGCCCCGGTGCGTAGTCGGCGTCCGCGACCTTCGTGAAGACCGGATTCGAGACGTCGTGGCAGGTGCCGCAGAATTCGGCCGTGCGATGGAAGCCGGAGGTTAGGACCGAATGCGGCGCGACGGTATCGCTGAAGGGTCCGCGCTTGCGCGGATCGGGATCGGCGACGTACTGGCCGCCCGCGTAGTTCGTGGGAACGTGGGAGGGCGTCAACAGATTCAGAACCGTCAGGTCCTCGACGGGGCTGATCCCCGCTTTGTAGATCGGATCGGTCATCCGGTGACAGACGTCGCACGAGACGCCGTCCCGGTCGGACGGCAGGAGCTGGCTGCCGCCGGTCGGTTGGCTCCGGCCGCCCATCCACCCCATGGGGGTGTGGCAGCGGAGACAGAGATCGCCGGAGCCGGGCGCGTCCTGCTCCGCGACGGCGAGGCAGGCGAGGAAGAGCGGATCGCGCATCGCCTGCGCCATCATGCTCCCCTGAAAATTCCTCCCCGGCTCGACGGCGGCGTCGTAACCGCCATGGCACGTCACGCAGACGCTGCTCGTCGTGAAGCCGCCGCCTCCGTGCGGCTGCGTTCCCGGCTGGATAAAATCGCGCAGCGTCGTCGGCGCGATCCCGCCGGGCGTGGCGACGATCGTGAAGGTCGCGTTGCTGGAGTCGACACCCTGATTCCCCGCGGCATCGCGCGCCAACACGCGCACGCGCGCCGCGGCGGTCGGGGTGTTGTGGACGAACCAGGTGAACGACCCGGTGTTGGCCGCGCTCTTCGCGAGCGGAGTCCAGGGGGCCGCGGCGCCGTCCTTGTAGAAGACGTCCACGTTGGTCACGGCCACGTTGTCGGTGGCGGTCCAGGCGATCGTCTGCGCGCTCCCGCCGGTCCACGACTGCCCGCCGTTCGGTGTCGTCACTTCCACGGTCGGGGGAACGGTGTCGCCACCGAGCACCGGAACGAGATAGTTGAGTATGTCGTTCACGTTGACGTTCGTGACCTGGCTCACGTTCGTGCTGTTGAGCCCGGAAAACGTCGGCGTGTTGGTGTAGACGGTCCGGTCGAGGATCTCGGTCTTGCTGATGACCCCGTCGCTGTCCTGGTCGATGTTCTCGACGCTCCGAATCGCGGCTTGCCGGCCGGCGTCGGTGTTGGGCTGTCCGGGGAGCGCCGTTTCGACGGCGGCGCCGTAGGGATTTCGCGTGCCGCCGCCGGTGAAGCGGTAGTGGCAGACGCCGCAGTGTCCCGAGATGCTCGCGAGGTTGTCCAACCGCGTTCCGACCGCGGACGGATAGACGGCGAAGAAAGCGGTGCGGATCGCCGGTCGCCCATGGGCGGGCCGCGGCAGCATCAGGAGTAGGAAGGCGAGGGCCGCGAGTAGCATGAGGAGCAGGAGATATGGGTGATGGGTGAGCGATCGTTTCATGGGGCGCCTCCGGGAGTGGCGCAACGTTTTTGAATCTAGCAGGACACCCTCCGCCGGGGTGTGGCGGCCTCGGCGGAGGGAAACGCTAAGGAGGTTGTGACGTCGCTCTCTATCGCAGGGAACGTGCCGCGAGGGGGGAGTGAATCGTGGGAGAGGATAGGTGCATGCGCTACCGTGGGTTAGAATGTCGTTCGGGGATCTGGCGCGGTGCAACGGTCGACGTTGAACTGTCAATCTGTCAGGGATGAACGGCGCCCGTCAGTCAGGCGGCGCCTCCCGCGGGTCACGAACTTTCGCCGAGAGCGTAGTGGAGAGCATGAGGACACCGCGCAAGAGATTCTCGAACCTGGTCGTCCTGGCGGCGGTGATCGCGTCGCTCCTGCTTCCCCTCTTCCGTGCGCGGGCGGCCCATGCGGCGGCGCCGAAGCGTCCCCTACCCACGATCGAGAAAGCCGTCTTCGCGGGGGGCTGCTTCTGGTGTGTCGAAGCCGCGTTCGAGGGGCTGCCCGGCGTGAAGACGGTCGTGTCGGGATTTTCGGGCGGCGCCGAGGAGCGTCCCACCTACGAGCAGGTCTCCTCGGGACGCACCGGGCACGCCGAGGTGGTGGAGATCGCGTTCAACCCCACGGCCATTTCCTACAAGAAGCTCCTCGATGTTTTCTGGCACAACATCGACCCGACGCAGGCGAACGCCCAGTTCTGCGATCGCGGAGAGCAGTACCGGTCCGCGATCTTCCACGCGAGCGACGCGCAGCGGCGGGCCGCGCTAGCGTCGCTGAAACGCCTGGAGCGATCGAACATCTTGAAGCAGCCGATCGTGACGCAGATCGTGCCGCTCACGCGCTTCTGGCCGGCCGAGGAGTATCACCAGGACTACTACAAGAAGAACCCGGTCCACTATCAGGCCTACCGCCTGGGGTGTGGACGCGACCGCCGCCTCCGAGAGCTCTGGGGTGCCGGAGCGGGCGCGGACCGGCACTAGTCAGCCCGCGCCCAGGCCATAGGGCACGGGGGCCTCCCCCACGCCTGCTACCGACGGACCACTGCCTGCCCGCGGCCTCGCACTCTAGGCTGTTGAGGCCCCAGACAGGAGTGTGCCGACATGCCGATTCCCGTCCCGACGTACGAGCCGCACAAGATCAAGACCGTCCGCCTCGTCTCGTTCCCCACGCTGGAGGAGCGGAAGCGCCACCTGGCCGCCGCCCACTTCAACACCTTCAATCTCACTCCCACGCAGGTCAATTTCGACCTCACGTCCTACGGGACGAGCGCCGTCACGCAGGAACAGCATGCCGGCGAGATGCTGGGAGACGAGGCGTACGCCGGAGCGAAGAACTTCGAGAACCTCGAACGGGCCGTGAACCGCGTCCTGGGCCACACCTACGTCTGCCCGACGCACAACCTCCTCGGCTGCCTGAAGCTGGTGGTCGCGACGATGGTCCCCGCGGGGGCAACGGTCGCGAGCAATTCACAATGGCTGGCCGACGTGCTGGCGCCGCGCTCGATCGCGGTGGCGGACGTTCGCACGCAGGAGGACGCCGTCTTCACGGGCAATGTCGACCTGGAGCGGCTCCGCGGCGCCCTGGCGACCGGCGCGGTCGCGCTCATCGAACTCCAGGCCTTCGCCGATGGGATGCACCCGTTCAACCTGGCGAATCTGAAGGCTGTGCGCGCCCTGGCCGACCAGCGCGGCGTGAGGCTGTTGCTGGACGGCTCCCGCATCATCGAGAACGCCTGGTACATCCAGCGCCACGAGCCGGGCATGTCCGACCGGCCCGTGGCCGACCTGGTGAAGCAGATGGTGAAGTCGGCGCACATCTTTCTCCTGGATGGAGCGCAAGACCCCAAGTGCCCCACCGGCGGCATCCTCACCACCGACCATCCCGGCGACCACGAGAAGTTCGTGAACGAAGTGGTCGTCTACGAGGGGCTCCACACCTACGGCGGCATGTCGGGACGGACCATGGAGGTCCTCGCGCGCGGGATCGAGGAGATGTGCGACGAGTCCGAGGTTCAGTGGGCGATGCGCGAGAGCGAGCAGTTCACGGCGCGCCTGCGTGAGGCGGGGATCCCGCTGGAGCGCGGCTGCGACGGCGCCTACATCGAGGCCGACAAGTTCCTCCCCCACGTGAGCGTCTTTCCGGCCCACGCCCTCGCCTGCGCGCTCTATCAGTCGTGCGGCGCGCGCGCGCTGGTGCCCGGCATGGTGGGCCGGCACCAGTACCTCCCCGTTCAGGTTCCGCGCCTCGCCATGACGACCTGGCAGCTGAACCAGGTGGTGGAGGCCTTCGCGAGCCTCTGGAAGCAGCGCGACCGGATCGCGCCGCTGGAGCTGCAGACCGGCGGCGACTGGAACGACGAATTGAGCTTTCGCTCGGTCTTCGCGAACCTCGCCACCTACGAGTTCGACTGTTACCCGTTCGTCATCCACACGGTGGAGCGGATCCCGAGCACGACGAGGGAACACCGGCTACGGGCCATTCGCGAGGCGGGCTTCAACACCTTCCTCCTGCGCTCCGCCGACGTGACGATCGATCTCCTCACCGACTCCGGAACCTCCGCGATGAGCACCGATCAGTGGGCGGCCTACGAGGCTGCCCGCGCGACGAGCGCCACCAGCGACGCCTATCTCCGTTTCGTCGAGGTGATCCGCGAGGCGTACGGGTACGAACACGTGATCCCGACGCATCAGGGCCGCGCCGCGGAGCACATCCTCAGTCAGACGCGCATCCGCCCCGGCCAGTGGGTGCCGGGAAACATGTACTTCACCACGACCAAGATTCACCAGGAGCTGGCGGGCGGGATCTTCGTCGACGTGATCGTCGACGCGGCGCACGACCCGCAGAACGACTTCCCCTGGAAGGGCAACATCGAGATGCCCAAGTTGAAGCGAGTGATCGACGAGCACGGCGCCGCGAACGTGGCGTATGTCTCCTTCGAGCACTCCGTCAACATGGCTGGCGGCCAGCCGGTCGGCATGGACAACATGCGCGAGGTCTACGCCTATTGCAGCGGGCTCGGCGTCCCGGTCTTCTACGACGCCACCCGCGCGGTGGAGAACGCCTACTTCATCCAGAAGCGCGACCCGCGCTACCACCACGTCCACATCCGCGACATTCTGCGCGAGATGATGCTCTACGGCGACGGCTGCACCGTTTCCGGAAAAAAGGACTTCCTGGTGAACATCGGCGGCCTCCTGGCATTCAAGGATAACGCCGAGTGGAAGAAAGAGGCCGAGGCGATGCTCCGGGTCTACGAGGGAGGCCGCGCCGACGGCGGCCTGTCCGCGTCGGACCTGGCGGCGATGGCCCGCGGCGTCGAGGAGATGCTGGACGACCGCTACATCCGCACGCGCGTCGAGCAGTCGGCGTTCCTGGGCCGGCTACTCTCCGACGCCGGCATCCCGATCGTGAAGCCCTCCGGGAGCCACGCCATCTTCATCGACGCGAAGCGCTTCCTGCCGCACGTCGACCAGGACGAGTACCCCGCGCAGCGCTTGGCCGCCGAGATCTATCTCGAAACGGGCGTGCGGGTGATGGAGCGCGGAAACGTCTCGAAGGGACGCGATCCGAACTCGGGCGCGAACTACCGCCCCGCCCTGGAGCTCGTGCGGCTGACGATTCCGCGGCGGGTCTACACCAACGACCACATGCGCGAAGTGGCCGAGGGGATCATCCGGGTCTGGAAGCGGCGGGAAACGCTCAAGGGGCTCGCGTTCGTCTACGAGCCGCCGTACTTGCGGTTCTTCCAGGGCCGATTCGCGCCGCTGGAGGAAGTGCCGGCGGCGGCGGCGGCGACGGAGACGGCGACCGCCTAGCGGCGCGGCGCCTCCAGGGCGGAGCGAGTCACTCTCGGACCGTCACGCCCGCATCTTCATCGAGAGCTGCCACCCCTGCTGCCGTTCCGCCCACGCGAGGAACGGGCCGCGTCCCCAGAATCGGGCGTAGTTCCGAACCTGATAGCGCCCCTGCTCGGCCGCTTCGCGGCGCGTCCGACTCCGCCCCAGTGCGTGCTCCCGCGTGGCCCTGTCCATGGGCACCTCGATCAGAAGCCCCCCGTTCTCGCCGACAATCCGGGGGAGGAACGCTAGATGCGGGCTGAAATCCGAGACGGCCGGATCGTAATACCACGACGCCGATACGAGACCACGCACCTCGGAAGCACCGCGCATCAGGCGCGCGATCTCGATGTGCGCGTGAATGAAGGCATCCTCCGTGAAGCGCATTCCCGGGGGGAGCACGGGAAGATGATTCGACCAGACGGGGCGAAATCCACCGAATCGCGTCAGGACGTAGCGCGCCAGTCGCGCACGAGACGCGCCGCGAGCCTGGAGGAGCCAGCGCCGCGGAATTCCCGAACGCTCCCACCAGTAGAGGCCGACGCGAAAATAGGCGCGCAGCGATGTGACGACCGAGGACAGGGGGCGGCTTACCGGCGCGATGCCCGCGTGCTCGATCAGGGGATGGCGGTGCTCCCCCCCTTCCAGAACCGCCTCCGCGTAGGGACGCCAGAGCTCGGCGAAGGTCTCGTGGTTCGGTTCCTCCCCGTCGTCGAGCGCCGCGAGGAAGAGGAGGACGTCGAGGAGATCGGCGGTTCCGTTCGGAAGCGTTCGCGTCGCGCGGATGCGCGTGGTGGTGAGAACGCGAGGATCGGCGCGCGGAGGGAGCGGATCACCCGGCGCGCCCAGGAGCCAGCGGCGAAGCTGCTTCCAGAGAAGGTGCCCCTCCGGGGATAACACCGCCAGGGCGGCCTCCGCGCGGCCGCTCACATCCCCCATCCAGCTTTTGTCCCGCACCACGCCCCCTTTTGGGAAACGACCCTCCGTGCAGGTCAATTCTAGCACGGCAAGCGGGGTTCCCCTCCGACGGCAGCTCGGTTATCCCGCGGAGCCATCCCCCTGCTGGGCGGCCCGGCGCCCGTGCGTGAGGGACGCCTTGAGGAAGTCGCGATTGAGGCGGGCGATGTTCGAGACCTGGATCCCCTTCGGGCAAGCCGACTCGCACTCTCCATGATTCGTGCAGCCGCCGAATCCCTCTTCGTCCATCTGGGCCACCATGCGCCGCACCCGCTCGTCGCGTTCGGGCTGCCCCTGGGGAAGGAGCGCGAGGTGCGAGACCTTCGCGGCGGTGAAGAGCATGGCCGAGGCGTTCGGGCAGGCCGCCACGCAGGCGCCACAGCCAATGCAGGCGGCGGCGTCCATGGCGAGCTCGGCGTTCTCCTTCCTGACCGGAAGCGCGTTCGCGTCCTGCGCGCTCCCGACGTTCGCCGAGATGTAGCCGCCGGCGGAGATGATCCGGTCGAAGGCGCTCCGGTCGACGACGAGATCGCGGAGCACGGGGAACGCGCCGGCCCGCCACGGCTCGATCGTGATCGAGTCCCCGTCCTTGAACGATCGCATGTGCAACTGGCAGGTGGTCGTGGCTTTTTTCGGTCCGTGCGGGGCTCCGTTGATCACAACGCCGCACATGCCGCAGATCCCTTCGCGGCAGTCGTGGTCGAAGGCGATCGGATCCTCGCCCTTCGCGGTCAGCCGCTCGTTCACGACGTCGAGCATCTCGAGGAACGACATGTCGGCGCTGATGTCGCTGGCCTGGTAGGTGACGAACTTCCCCGTCTCCTGCGCGTTCTTCTGCCGCCAGACGTGGAGCGTCAGGTTCATTTGTAACTCCGCTGCGCGAGGTGGACGTTCTCGAACGCGAGCGATTCTTGATGCCGGACCGGCTTCTTGCCGGCGCCCCGATACTCCCAGACCGCGACGTGGCAGAACTTCTCGTCGTTTCGGAGCGCCTCGCCGTCCTCGGTCTGGTACTCCTCGCGGAAGTGCCCGCCGCACGACTCCTCGCGTTCGAGCGCATCGAGGCAGATCAGCTCGGCCAGTTCCAGGAAGTCGGCCACGCGGCCAGCCTGTTCCAGCGCCTGGTTCAGTTCCATGCCGTCGCCCAGGACATTCACGTTCTTCCAGAACTCCTCGCGGAGCGCGGGGATTTTCCGGAGCCCCGCCTCCAGCCCGGCGCGGTTGCGCGCCATGCCGCAGTGCTCCCACATCACGGCCC
>JANOOP010000330.1:0-3032 GCA_031421415.1 Candidatus Eiseniibacteriota bacterium | reverse complement strand
CATGGCCACGGAAACGGCTGGGCGTTCGGCGACGAGGGCGGTCTGGAGGCGGATCACGCGGCCCAGGACGCGCGCGACGCCGAGGCCCTCTACGCGCTGCTGGAAGGGACGATCGTCCCGCTCTACTACGCCCGCGACCCTTCCGGCGTGCCGACCACGTGGCTCCGCGTCGTGCGGCGCGCCATCCAGACGGTCACGCCCCGTTTCTCCGCGCGGCGGATGATGAAGGAGTACGTTTCGACGCTCTATCGCGCGGCGCTCCAGGCGCCCGCCGGCACCCCGCCGCCAGCCGCATCGTCCGCCCCATCCGGAGCCCCCCGACCCGCCTCGATTTAGGGTAAAGTCGGGCCCTCATGCCCTTTTCGATCGAGGCCACCGACTTACTCACCATCGGTCTCCTGGTCATCCTGGAGGCCGTCCTCAGCGCCGACAACGCGCTGGTCCTGGCCGTGCTCGTTCTGCCGCTCCCGCGAGAGCAGCAGAAGAGGGCGCTCCAGTACGGCATTCTGGGCGCCTTCTTCTTTCGCATCCTCGCCACGTTGTTCGCGGCGCACCTCATCTCCTGGGCGTGGATCAAGCTCGCGGGCGGCGCCTACCTTCTCTATCTGCCGCTCAAGCACTTCCGGTCGCACCCCGACGAGCCCCGCGGGGCGGGCGCGGTCATCAAGCCGCTCCTGGGCCTCTCGATCTTCTGGAGCACCGTCGTACGCGTCGAACTCACCGACATCGTCTTCGCCATCGACTCGATCCTGGTCGCGGTCGCCATGTCGCCGAAGATCTGGGTGGTGATCACGGGCGGGCTCTTGGGAATCGTCACGATGCGGCTCCTGATCGGCACCATTCTCGGCGTCGTGCGCCGCTATCCGAGGATCGTGGACGGAGCCTACGTGATCGTGGCGTGGGTCGGCGTGAAGCTCCTGATCGAGTACGCGCACGCGATGCACTGGATCGGCTGGAATCTGCCGAAGTGGCTCTCCATCACGATCATGCTCCTCCTCTTCGCGGGGAGCGCGGTCTACGCGAAGTGGAAGGAGGCGCCGCCGGAGGACGGAGATGGAACCGGCCCCGGCGCGGGAGTTCCGGATCCGGCGGAGCTGTTGAAATGAGCCGGAGCGACTGGTATCGGCCATTTTTCCTTCGCGGCGCCTTCGTCGTAGTCGCCGCGCTCCTGTCTATCGCCCCGATTGTCCGTGCCGGCCTGGAGCCCTACGAGAAGTCAGTCGATCCGCTCGCCACGACACCCTCCACCGATGACGGCACATTCGGCGCCTGGCACAACCCCGCGCAGTGGGGAGTGCCGGAGCGCGGGGGCTTCGACCTTGCCTTCTTCGACCGGAACAGCGACGAACTCTCGGATATCGCAGGTTGGCAGGCCGGCTTCGGCCGCGGCCTCGGCTTCTCCGTGCGGCATCGGGACGAGGTCGATGCCTACGGATGGGCCGCTCCGCGGTACTCGCCTTGGTACGATCCCAATCCCACCGTGGGGCAGCCCCTTCCGGGCTTGACCGAGTATCAGATCGGCGCCGGTAGCGGCGACGGGCGTCACTTCGGCGGCATCGCCTACCACTTCTCGGGATCCGGCAAGGGGGCGTGGCGGAGGTCGAACTACCTCTCGATCGGCGAGATCTCCCGACCCGTCCGGCAGCTTTCGATCGGGGCTGCGACGCGATGGGCGCCCTCGACCGGCGACGCCGACGCGATCTTCGATTTCGGATTTCGCCCCGACGGCACGTCGCGCATTACCCTCTTCGGCGACCTGACGGTGCCGAAGGACCTGGACCTGGGCCGCGGCACGATCGGCCTCGGGGTCTCGCTTCGCCCCGTCGACGGAGTGGAAGTCTCGGCGCGCTGGCGGGACAACGATCGAATTCAGGTTTCGGCCGGCCTGACGGTCGCACGGTTCGGCGCGCGGGCCACCTCGATCTATCGGGATCCGGACGGCGCCTCCTCGAGACTCGGCGGGCGGCAACGTTCCGGCACCTGGTACTCCTTCCGTCTCTCTCCTCCGCTTCGCGGGCTCGACATGGAGCGCCGATCGATGCGCGGCCGCCGCTTTCTCTCCATGGACCTCCACGGGCGCGCGGTCTACCAGTCGCACCGCTGGTTCGACTCGGACTCGAAGCCGCTCCGCGACCTGACCGAGCAGATCCGCTTCGCGAAGGAAGACCCGACGGTCGGCGGCGTGGCGATCCGCCTCTCCGGCTTCGAGGCGAACGCGGCCATGGTGTGGGAGCTGCGCGAGTCGCTCCTGGCGCTGAAGCGCGCGGGGAAGAAGGTGCTGATCGCCGCCGACCACCTGGACCAGCGCTCGTACTACCTCGCCTGCGTCGCCGACCATCTCGTGCTCGACCCGCTGGGCGGGCTCCTCGCGCCGGGCGTGCAGGTCTCGCGCACGTACCTGAAGGATCTCCTCGCGAAGATGGGGTTCGGATTCGACGAGTGGCGTTTCTACAAGTACAAATCGGCCATGGAGACATTGTCGCGGACGTCGTTCTCCGACGCCGATCGCGAGCAGTTCGAGGCGCTGGTCCGCGCCACCTACGAGGAACTGGCGGGCGGCATCGCCGCAAGCGGCCGGATCACGCGCGAGCGTTTCGACCGACTGGTGAACGAGGAACCGTACGTCACGGCGGCGCGGATGAAGGAACTTGGCCTGGTGGACACGCTCGGCCGCTGGGAGGATCTCGAGACCCAGGTGAAGGCGTACGGAGGCCGCGGGAAGCCGCAGTCGTACGCCGCGGTGGCGGAGCGGCGCTGGAAGCCCGACGAGACGTGGGGCCCGGTGCCGACCGTCGCGATCGTCTATCTCGTCGGCGAGTGCGCCATGGACACGGGAATTCGCGCACGCACGACCGCCCCCGCCATGCGCCGCCTGCGCGACGATCGCGACGTGAGCGCCGTCGTGTTGCGGGTCGATTCCCCGGGCGGCGATCCGCTCGCCTCCGACCTCGTGGCCGAGGAGACGCGAAAGCTCCGCGCGGCGAAGAAGCCGGCGCTCGTGAGCCAGGGGCGCGTGGCGGGAAGCGGCGGCT
>JANOOP010000329.1:0-6978 GCA_031421415.1 Candidatus Eiseniibacteriota bacterium | reverse complement strand
GCCTCCCCGCGCCCCCACACCAGACTGGCCGTTTCCGTCGGAGCCGGAGGGGGCTTTGCCTCCCCGCGACCCCACACCAGCCATTGCGAAACGTGCTACGAAGTCGCCTCAGACGGAGCCTTCCAAGGAGTTTCGTTCTTGATCACCGCGATCCGCTCCTCCCGCAAGGCGGGAACGAACACGTCGACGACTTCCGCGGCGAACTGCGATCCTGCCTTGGCGGTCATCTGCTCCATCGCCTGCTCCGCCGTCATCCCCGCGCGATAGGGTCTGTCCGTGGTCATGGCATCGAACGCGTCCGCCAGGTTCACGATCTTCGCGTGGAGCGAGATCTCGTCGCCGGTCAGCCCGTCGGGATAGCCCTTTCCGTCCACCCGCTCGTGGTGGTGGCGGATCATGTCGATTGCCTTCTCGAGGAATTTCACGCCACGCACCATCTCCGCGCCGCGCACGGGGTGCGCCTTGACCATCTTCCACTCTTCCTCGGTCAGCGCGCCCGGCTTGTGGAGAATCTCGTCCTGCGTGTGGACCTTTCCGATGTCGTGCAGAAAGGCGCCGAACTGGATCGTCTGGACTTCCTCCGCCGGCAGCGCCATCTCTTGCGCGATCGCGACCGAGTAGGCCGCCACGCGTTCGGTGTGGCCGTGCGTGTAGGGGTCCTTCTCTTCGATCCGCGAGACCAGAAGCCGGACGGTGGAGACGTAGGCTTCCTGGAGGTCGCGGAAGAGGCGGGCGTTTTCGATGGCGATGCCGGCCGACTCGGCCAGCGAGCGGAGCATTTCGAGATCCGCCGACTGGAACTCTTGGCCGCTGACCTTCTCCCCCACCGCGACGAGGGCCGTCAGCCGTCCCTTCACGATCACCGGGCAGACAACCGTCAGGCCGGCCGAGAAGAGACGTCCTACGTCGGGCGCGATCCCCGGGTCCCGTTCGATCGAGGCGAGGCGGATGGAACGCTGGTCCTCGCCGTCCGCCGGCCGCAGGGCGCGCACCAGGTCGCTGTCGTACGCCAGGGCGATTCTGCGGACCTGGTCCTCCTTCAAACCCTTGAACGTCGAGACGTCGAGACGCGTCGGACTCTCGCGGTCGTCCGTGAGGAAGAGGCACGCCGAGTTCACGCGGAGCTGCCCCATGACGCTCAGGATCAGCGTGTTGAGGAGCGGTTCGAGTTCGAGCGAGGCGTTCAGCTGATGCGTGAGCCCCATGAGCGTCTCGAGGCTGTAGACCTGGAAGCGGAGCTCCTTGTTCCGCACCAGCAGATCCTCGCGGTTTCGCTGGACCTCGCTCTCCAGCTCCTGATTCTTGCTCGAGAGGACGTCGTGCCGCTCCATACGCTCGAAGATTCGCCGCACCTTGATGATGAGTTCCTTCGGCGAGAAGGGCTTCGTCAGATAGTCGTCGGCGCCATGCATGAGTCCCTGCAGGCGGGAGTCGACCTCGGCGCTGGCGGAGACCATCACGATCGGAATGTGCGACGTCTCGCGCGTGCTCTTCAGCGCCGCGCAGATCTCGAAGCCGCTCTTCTTCGGGAGCCGGAGATCGAGGATCACCAGGTCGGGCGCCTCGCGCCGCACGGATTCGAGCGCTTCCTCGCCCGTCATCGCGGTCTGGACGGTGTAGCCGTTCTGCGTGAGCGAGATTTGAAGGAGGTCGACGACGCGGCGATCGTCGTCCACGACGAGAATCGTCCGCTTCGATTTCGCGAGGCTCGGTTCGGTGGCCGGCCGGAGGCTTTCGGTGGTCACGAGTTGGTCTCCACGGACAGAGGGTCGGACGATTCGGGCGGAGCGCCTGGCGCCTCGCCTTCGGAATCGGTGGATTTCGAGCCGGAGGCCACCGGAATCGTGGCGCCCGATCCGAGCGGGTCGAGTTCGGCGCGCTCCGCGGGCCCGGTCCCGTCGCGGCCCCCGGGGGCCGGGGCTTCCACGCGAGGGCGGGAACGCTTCTCCATTTTCTCCAGAACGGCCAGGAAGGCCTCCACCAGGGCGGGATCGAACGGCGTTCCCCAGTTCTCCGAGATCACCTGCCGCGCTTTCTCGTACGGGAGGGCGCGCCGGTAGGGGCGCTCGCTCGTCATCGCTACGTAGGCGTCCACCAGCGAAACGATCCGCGCGCCGACCGGGATATCCTGCCCCTTGATCCCGAGCGGATAGCCGTCTCCTCCCCAGCGTTCGTGGTGGTTCAGCACCACCTCCACGACATCGCGCGGGAGGTTCATCTCCTCGAGGATCTGCGAGCCCCGCGTCGGGTGCTGCTTGATCATCGACCACTCCTCCTCGGAGAGATGAGCCGGGTTCTTCAAGATCAGGTGACTCACCGCGATCATGCCGATGTCGCGGAGGACGGCTCCGTAGATCAGCCCCTTCACCTGCCCAGGTGAAATCTGAAGGACGCGCGCCATGGCCGTGACGAAGCGGACGACGCGCTCGGTGCTTCCCTTCGCATAGACGTCGCGGCTCTCGATCAGCGACATCATGCCGCGTGCGAGTCCCAGGTTCCGTTCCTCGGCCTGACGGTGGAAGCGCGCGTTCGCGATCGCCACGGCGGCCTGGTGCGCGAGAATCGTGAGCAGGTCTCGCTCCTCCTCCTGGAACGCCTTTCGGCTGCCGCGGCCGCCCAGGAAGAGCATCCCGATGAGATCGTGGCGGATCCAGAGGGCGATCGCCCACTCGAGCCCGGAGCGCCGGAGAAGCTCGGAGACCTCGGGCGCGCCCGCTTCCCGGTCGCCGCCGACCAGCGGCTCGTTCCCGGCGGAGGGCGCGCCGGCCTGGATAACGCGGAGTTCGACGAACGTCTCCTCGCCGGCGATCGCCTCCACGGCGGACATCGGGAGAAGAAGATCGCGGAAGTGATGCTGGCCGAAGCCGCGGACCTGCCGCGGCGCCATGTGTCCTTCGTGATCGGGATCGGCGAGGAAGAGCGCCAGCCGCTCCACGCCGAACTGTCCCATGACGCTCAGGCTGAAGAGATTCAGGACCGCGTCGAGATCCCGGGCGAGATTGAGCCCCTGCGTGATCTCGAAGAGGTTCCGGAACTCGACGATCTTCCGGCGAAGCTTGAGGTGAAGGGCCTGGTGTTCCGCGGCGCTGGGCCCCGACTCGGACGGAGCGACCGCCTCGGCCGGCGCCGCGGTGCCCACCGTGTCGTCGGCCGAACCGTTCGACGCGAAGAGGAGCGCGCCGGTCTGGACGAGCGCCTCGCGAACGCCTCCGCCGACTCCGTGCACGACGATTCGCCGTTCGGTGCTCTTGTAGACGCGCGCCTGCCGCTCGAGGACCGCGATCCCCAACGTGGAGATCTCGCTCACCGCCGCGACATCGAGATGAACCTCGCGGGCGTCGCGCGCCTGGCACTTAAAGAGGAGCCGGTCGAGCGTGCGCGCGCCGTCCGCGTCGATGACGCCGCGAAGCGCGAACCGGAACTCGTCGCGAGGGGCCAGGCGCTCCAGGGAGAGTCGCTTCATGCCTCTCCTTCTCCGCTTCGCTCGGGCGCCTCGTTCCCTCCGAACGCCGCGCCGCGAAGCCGGCGCATGACGGCCGCCGGATGGAGAACTAGCGTGACCTGGCCGTCGCTGCCAAGGATGCCGCCGAAGACCTCTTCCACCGGATAGAGGCGCGGGGGGGGCGGCGTCAGGCGCGCGTTCTCCCGCCAGACGATCCGGTCGAAGCCGATGGCGCCGGTCCCACCGCCGCAGCGGAGAACCGCGAGCGGACCGTTCGACGGCCGCGCCGCCTCGGCGGCCCGGCGCGGCGCCGGATCGCCAGCTTCCGCCGGCGCGAAAAGAGATGCGAGTGGCACGACTTCGGGTTGCTCGCTTCCACCCGTCCACGAGAGCTCGTCGGCGCTCGAGCAGATGCGGTCGATGGCGCTCCAGGGGAGGGCTATCCGCTGCCCCGCCGCCTCGACGATCAGGAACCCTCGAAGCGAGCGCGCCATCGGGAACTGGAGATGGAGAAGCGAGGATCCGTTCTGGTCGCTCCGGAGCGTGACGAAGCCGCCCAGCTCTTCCAGCCCGCTCTCGAGCTGCTGGACGGCGTCGTGCTCGAACGTCACGCGCCCCTCGATCGCGATCCGCGCTTCCAGCCCCTCGCGCGCCGCCGTCAGACGGAGTTCGCGCATCGCCTCTCCCTCCGGAGACGATGCCGTCTCGAGAAGGCGGAAGAGGAGCGGCAGGAGCGTGGCGCCGATCTCCGGCTCAAAGCCGACTCCGCCCGTATGGACGGTCAGCACGCTTCGCCGGGCATCGGTGTCGCGACGCGACGCGGCGGCGTAGAACTCGTCGATAAAGCGATCGAGCGGATCGAGGAACTCCCAGAGAAGATGCTCGTCGAGATCCCGCGCCCGCCGTTCGAGCGAGTACTGGATGCCGAGGAGCTGATGGAGATCGTGGACGAGCGTTCGCATCCCGGCCGCCACTTCCTCCAGCTTCTGGTGGATTCCGATGGCCCTGGCCGCCACCGTCGGGCCGGGGTTCATCCGGCGCCGGCCACCTGACGCGGGCGCTTCCGGGGCGGGGCCTCCGCGCGCCGGATCGATCGCCTTCATGAGGCCGTCCCACTCGGTGAGAACGCTCTGTATGGAGCGAAGCGTGCCGCCGAGGCCGTCGCCGATGGCCCCGATCCTGTCGTTCTGATGGACGAGCGAGGACTTGATCTCGAACGTCAGCGCGAGGAGATTCTCGCGCGGCGCCATGTCGGGCGTGGCATCGTCGATGATGCCGCGGGATGCGTTGAGCGCCTCCGTCTTGGCGCGGCCCAGACGCGCGCGGAGCTGGTCGACGGCGGCGCCGACCGAGGCGGCGTGCGCCAGCAGCGCGGCGAACCCGTCCGTTCGGAGTTGCTCGGCCAGTTTTTCCTGCGTGTCGAGCGCCACGCGGCAGTGATTCACCAGTTCCTGGCGCTGCGCGGGCCGGAGGTTTCCCAGCTGCAACAGGGTTTCCCGGAGCTCCCGTGCCAGCGACGCGACCGTGCCGACGTCGAGCCATTCGGCGCTCCGCTCCACGAGCCGGACCGAGAGCTCCACCAGCGGCCCCATCTCGTGTCCTTCCAGATCGGTGGCGTCGCTATCGAGGAATCGGCGAACGATATCGATCTCTTCGCGGATGAGCGCACTGAACGTCGCGCTCAGGCGCGACATCATCTGCTCGTTGCTCAGGTGTTCCGAGGCGGCGGTGCGCATGATGGTCGCTGGCCTCCCTGCTAGGAGCGACGCCGCGGCTCGATCCCTTCGAGCCAGTCGGGAATCTTCGGTTCGACGTACGCGACCGGTTCGGCCGCCGCCGGCGATTCGGGAGACGCGGAGGATTCGGGAGACGCGAGCGATTCGGGAGACGCGGGCGATTCGGGAGACGCGGGCGGTTCCGCCGGGGCGCTCGGCTCGTCCACTCGCGACGGCGGCGCTTCGGCCCCCCCGAAAGCGACCGATCCGAATGCCATGTGTGCGTCATGCGGGGAATCCGGCGCGGCGGCGGTGTCGACCGCGGCCGCTGTGGGCTCGGGCGCGGAGTCAGCATCGGGCGCGGAGCCGACATCGACGACCGCCGCGCGCTCCTCCGCCTCCACGTAGGTCACGTGGACCATGGCCGTCTCCTCTTCCTGGATCTCCGAAGCGTCGACGTGCGACTCGATCGCGGGTGCGGGCATGAGCGCGGGCATGGACACGGGAGGCGCCGCCATCTCCGGCGCTTCCTCGCGAACGGACGTTCGATCACGGAGCGAGCGGACGCGGAGGAGGAGGGCCTGGAGGGCCGCGACGGTTTCCGGCGCGCCCGCGCGCGACGCGGAGCCGGTTCCGCTGCCGAACGAGGCGACGGCCGCCTTCGCGTCCTCGCTGCTCGTCTGAATGGAGGAAATCGTCTCGCAGACCTTTATCTCGATCTCGCTCGAAAGGCGCGAGATGGTGTCCGTCGCCTCGCGAGCGTATTCGGCCAGCCGGCGCGTCTCCTCCGCGATCGAGGCGAAGGCCTCGCTCCCCGAGCGAGTCGCCTCGAGTGCGGCGTTCAATGCGAGGAGCGTCGCGCGATTCGTCACCCGCTCGGCGACTCCGGCTAGTTCGCTGGCGCGCATCAGGCCCGCCGCCAGGTCCTCGATGCCATCGGCGGCCGTCTGGACCAGGGCGTCGACCATCTTCGCCGGCGTCGAATCCCTCGCGAGCGATGCCGAGGAGCCTTCCACCCGTAGCGCGGCGACGACCGGTTCCAGCTCGCGTTCGATCACGTTCAGTTCCTCGCGAATCGGATCGAGCGCCTCGGCGAGCGCCTGAAGCACGGCCGCGCGATCGTTCGTGGCGGCGGACATCTCGGCGGAATCGAAAGCGCGGCCAGTGCCGACCAGTTGGTCCTCGCCGTGCGACGGGCTCGGCTCGAACGCTGCGGCCGCCGCGATGGCCGGCTTCTGTTCCAGTTCGCGGCGAAGGCGTTCCACTTCCTGAACGGCGAGGGTCGCGGTGCGCTGCGCCTCCGCGTCACCGACGCACAGGAGGTAGAGCGACGCCCACGGCTCCCCGCGGAAACGCGAGGAAGGCATCGAAGGAGGATTTTCGGCGGTGACCGCCTCGAGTAGCGCGGTGGCCTTCACGTCGGGCGGCACGCTCTTTCCGGCGGCAACGGCCGCGACCACGGCGCCGGCGGCCGCGATGGCCGCGCCGACGCCGAGACCGAGAAGGTCGCCCAGTCCATAGGCGGCGCCGGCCGCGCCGAGCCCCGCGAGGAGCACGACGGCAAAGACCGCGACCGTGGGCGACGGCGGAGACGAGGTCGCGCCATGGTCGTTCGAGGAGTGGTGGTGATCGCGACCTACGTCCGTCATGGCGCGCTCCTTTGCTCAGCGACCGCCGATCCCACTCAGCCGGAAGGCGGCCGGGGGAGCGATCGAATCCATCAGGGACCAGAAGTCGAGACCGAGAACTTCCCGGCCGGCGATCTCGTAGACGACGAGGACGACGGGACCGTCCTTTTCGGCATGGGGATCGGGCGCCGCC
>JANOOP010000328.1:0-1903 GCA_031421415.1 Candidatus Eiseniibacteriota bacterium | reverse complement strand
TCCCCTCCGGGCCTGTTCGAGGCCTCGAATTGCAGCCACGCCCGGCCGGGGACTTTCATTTCGGCACGCAGGCGGACGAGGCGTCCGGGGTCCACCGCCTCCACCCGCCAGAAGTCGAGTGCGTCGCCCGGACGCAACTCGTCGGGGTTGCGGCGTCCTCGTCGCAATCCCACGCCTCCCACGAGCCGATCCATCGCCCCTCGCAGCTTCCATCCCCCTTCGCCGTAGAACCAGCCGCGTTCACCGCCGATCCCGGAGAACGTCGCGAACAACTCGGCGGCGCTGGCTGCCGACTCGACCCGGCGTTCGTCGAGGATCATTCCTTCGGAAACCTTGAGTGTGACTCCCGGCTGGAGTCCGGTCCGCGCACCGGTCCAGTAGGTCTCGACGGCGCCCGATTGAATGCGCTGCAGCGCGCGCCGAACCGCCTCGTGGTATGGGATGAGTGCCACCGCGAACAACTCTTCTGCCGCGTGATCGTGCACCACGACTTCGTTGTGCATGCCTTCGATCAGCGCGCGCGAAATCGACACAGGGATTGGGGTGATCATATGGAGGAACAGCGACGACAGTCTCGGCGTCAGCACCGGGAGCGGAACGAGAATTCGAGTGAGTTTTCGCACTGCTGCGTAGCCCAGCATCATCTCGCGGTACGACAGCACGTCTGGACCGCCGATCTCCAGCGTGCGCCCCACCGAACCCGGCTCTTGCAGCGCGAGCGTCAGGTAGTCGAGCACGTTCGCGATCGCGATCGGCTGGCAGCGCGTTGCCATCCATCGTGGCGTGAACATCAGGGGGAGCCCCTCCGTGAGGTACCGGATGATCTCGAACGAGATGCTCCCCGAGCCCACGATCACCGCGGCGCGGAACTCTGTGAGTGGCACCCCGGAAGAACGCAGGATGCGGCCCACTTCGTGCCGCGACGCGAGATGCGGAGAGAGCGCCTCGTCGGTCTTGCCAAGCCCGCCGAGGTAGATGATCCGACGCACTCCGGCCGCGCTCGCGGCCATGCCGAAATGCTTGGCGGCCATCCGGTCGCGGTCCTCGAATTTCCCCTCGCCCTTCGTCATGGAGTGGATGAGGTAGTACGCGACGTCCACTCCCTCCATTGCCGGGAGGAGGCTTCCAGCATCGAGTGCGTCCCCTCGGCGAACGTCGACCCGCTCCCAGCCGCGTCCGGAAATGTGCGAGGGATCCCGTGCGAGGCAGACGATCTCGTGCCCGATGGCGAGCAGGCGCGGAACGAGGCGACCCCCGACGTACCCGGTGGCGCCAGTGACAAGGATCTTCATCGTCGCTCAGAAAGCACGTGAGAGTCCAACGCCATCTTTGGCTTGAATGCCGGTGAATGGTTCCGTCGGGGATATCGCATTCTGTTCGCTCCCGTTGCGCAATGATATCTTCGCTACAGAACGTGGACCTGTCCACCTATCCCCCTCCATATCCCTCTTTCCGGGTCGCCCGTGAAGTTCAAGACCATCATCGAGCCGTTTCGCATCAAGACGGTCGAGCCGATCCGCCAGACCACCGACGCGCAGCGGGCGGCGGCGATTCGCGCGGCGTACTACAACGTCTTCCAGCTCGACGCCGAGGATGTGCTCATCGACCTCCTCACCGACTCGGGAACGGGGGCGATGTCGGTGTACCAATGGGCCGGCATGATGCAGGGCGACGAGTCCTACGCCGGCGGCCGCTCCTTTCATGCCTTCGTCAGGTCGGTGAAGGAGATCACCGGGTTCCAACACGTGATACCCACGCACCAGGGACGCGCCGCCGAGCACATCCTCTCGGGCGCGCTGCTCGAGCCCGGATCCATCGTCCCCAACAACACGCATTTCGACACCACGCGGGCGAACGTCGAACACAGGGGCGCGGTGGCCCTCAACCTCCCGATCGCGGAAGG
>JANOOP010000327.1:0-15946 GCA_031421415.1 Candidatus Eiseniibacteriota bacterium | reverse complement strand
GGTCCCAGTAGGTCTGCTCCACCACGGCGCGAGTCCGCTGCACGGCGTCGTCGTACCGAGCGCGGGCCGCTTCGAACGAGCGCGCCGCGGCACTCCGCCTACCCCAGGCTCCCGGACCGAAACCCTTGAGGAGCGGCTGGCGGAATTCGAGAGCGGCGGCCGCGTCGTACTCCGGATTCGCGCCGGAGAGCGAGGAGTCCGCCTCGAGGCGCGCGGTCTGGATGGATGCCGTCAGTTCGGTTCCGGTTGGAAGCGTCACGCGGGCGCCCCCCGAGGCAAACGCCTCCTTGCTCCGGATGAGGCTCGCGCCGCTGAAGGGAGAGGCCGTCGGCGTGTCCGCCTCCGACCGCGAGATCTCGGCGAAAAGCTCGGGATCGAAGACCCCCTTCTCGGAGCGCATCGCGCCTCGCGCCGCCATCAGCGCACCTCGCGCCTCGCGGACGTCGGTCGCCTGATCCAGCGCGTCGGCCACGGCCTCAGCCAGCGTGAGCGGCGCGCCGACGATCTGCGACAGCGCGATCGTCAGCGCGCTGTCGGGATTCGACTCCAGCAGAATGGCCCGGGTCGGCTCGGGCGAATCGCCCGCGCCCTGGCCATGGGCCGGCCCCGCCTGCAGAACGGTCAAAAGCGCCGCGGATGCTGCGATTCCAGCAGCGCGACGCCATGCATGAAGCGATGAAAACGGTACTCGAGTCACGTACCCTCCTCGTGGCCCACGCCTCCGATCGGACCGCTAGTCCGCTTCGGCCGGCACCACGGTGATGCTGACGCGTTCGGCGCGGTGCGCGCTCCGAACGAAAGGAGCCAATCGCCTTCTTGTATTCCCACGCGAGCGGGCAGAATGCCGGTCGAGTTTACCCCGATTCCCTCTCCTTGTGTGCCCGCAAGTGAGCCGCCCGAACGGCCGACCCGGCCCGCGGGCAGACCGTCCTGGATGCAATGCCGCCGTCCCCTTATAGTTTCGAGGACATGACCGAAGCGAACCGCCGCCCCGATCCCACCTACCCCCCCGACGAGTTGGAGCGGCGCGATTTCACGCTCGAATTGCCGGGACGCGGGTCGGTCGCCGGCATCGAGTGGAACCCCGGAGGAACGGCGGGCAGGGTGGGGATCATCCACGGCCTCGGCGACCACGCGCGCCGTTACGGGCGCGCGGTCCGTGCGCTCGCCGGCCAGGGCTTCGCCGTGGAAGCGCTCGACCTGCCGGGCCACGGCGAATCGTACGGACCTCGCGGCCACGTGGAATCGTGGAGCGACTACCGCGACGCCGTGGAAGCGTGGTGGGCCCGGCGGCGCGACAGCGGCGATGCCCCGAGCGCCTTCGTGGGTCACAGCATGGGTTCGCTCGTCGCGCTCGACTTCGCCCTGCGCCATCCGGAGCGGGTGCGCGCCCTCGTCCTCTCGGCGCCGCCCTTCGAGGTGGTGCTGCGCGCCACGATGCTGAAGGTGCGCCTGGCCCAGCTGATCGTTCGCGTCTGGCCCGGTTTCTCCCAGCAGACGACCATTCTTCCCAGCATGCTGTCGCACGATCCCGCCGTCGTCCAAGCGCACAACGAGGACCCGCTCGTCCACTACACCATGAGCGCGCGGCTCTTCTTCGAGTTCCGGACGATGAACGCGGCGCTGAAGGAGTCGGCCTCGCGACTCTCCATGCCGACCCTGGTCCTCCATGGAGCGGAGGACGTGGTGTCGAGCCCGCTCGGGAGCGAGCGATGGGTGCGCACGACTCCGGCGGGGCTTGCGGAGCTACGCCTCTATCCCGGCCTCTACCACGAGATCCTGAACGAGCCGGAAGGACCGAAGATCGCCGGGGAGATCGCCGACTGGCTGCAAGCTAGGATTTCGTAAGGAGGGCCACCGCGGCCTCCCATCCCCTCAGCAGTTCCGACCGCCGACGCACGCCCATCCGCGGGCGAAAGCGCGTCACGCGGGCCGCCGCGGCCGGCACCGCCTCGCGCCGTTCCCAGATTCCCGCGCCGATTCCCGCCAGGATGGCCGCTCCGAGCGCGGTCGACTCCACCATCGCGGGCCGCTCGAGGGGAATACCGAGAAGATCGGCCTGGAACTGCATGAGGAAATCGTTCCGGGTCGCGCCACCGTCGACGCGAAGCGACCGGATGTGCGATCCGCTCTCCCGCCGCATCACCTCCACGACGTCGCGCGCCTGAAAGGCGATCGATTCCAGCGCCGCGCGAACCAGATGGGCGCGCGTCGTGCCGCGCGTGAGGCCGCACCAGAGGCCGCGCGCGTCGGGCCGCCAGTGGGGCGCGCCGAGCCCGGCGAACGCGGGGACGAGATAGGTTCCGCCGGAATCGGGGACCGAGCGCGCGATCCGCTCGCTTTCCGCCGCATCGCTCAGGATGCCGAGCCCGTCGCGAAGCCACTGGATCGCCGCGCCCGCGACGAAGACGCTTCCCTCGAGCGCGTAGGCGGGCTCCCCGCGTGGACCGCACGCCACCGTGGTCAGGAGACCGGCGCGCGAGGGCACGGGCCGGCTTCCCGTATGGAGCATGAGGAAGCAGCCGGTTCCGTACGTGTTCTTCATGCCGCCCGCCGTGACGCAGCCTTGCCCGAAGAGCGCCGCCTGCTGATCGCCCGCGATGCCGCGGATCGGAATCCCGTCCGGAATTCCGGGAACGCCTCGCGTCACGCCGAAGTCGCCCACCGAAGGCCGCACCTCGGGAAGAAGCGAGTGCGGAATGCCGAAGCGATCGAGGAGCGCGTCGTCCCACGCCAGGCGCCGCAGGTGAAAGAGCAGCGTCCGGCTGGCGTTGGTCGGGTCGGTCGCGTGGACCGATCCCCCGGTCAGCTTCCAGAGGAGCCACGTGTCGACCGTACCGAAGGCCAGCCCTCCGGCCGACGCGCGCCGCGCCGCGCGCGGAACGTGCCGAAGCAACCACTCGAGCTTGGTGGCCGAGAAGTAGGGATCGAGCCGGAGTCCCGTCGCGCGCGCGACGGCCCGTTCCGCCCCCCCCATCTTCAGCCACGCGCAGCGCTCCGAGGTCCGCCGGTCCTGCCAGACGATTCCTCGCGCCACGGGGCGACCCGTCCGCCGATCCCAGAGGAGCGTGGTCTCTCGCTGATTCGTGATCCCGATCGCCGTCAGGCCGCCGCGCGGGTCGCGGCCACCGCCACCGTTCCCAGCCCGGATCCCGGCCGCGGAGAGCGCCGTGCGCACCGCGCGACGCGTCGTCTCCCAAATCTCCTCTCCGTCGTGCTCCACCCAGCCTGGTTTCGGGAAGTGCTGCGGCAACTCCGCGTAGCCGCGCGACGCGACGCGGCCGCGGCCGTCGAGGACGAGCGCGGTCGTTCCGGTGGTTCCCTGGTCGATGGCGAGAATCTTCACGTCGTTCCCTCCTTCAGGACGCGGGCTTCCTCGTCGAGCGAGCGGCGGAAACGCTCCAGCATGTCGCGCCGGGTCGTCTCGTTCCATCCCCGGATCCGCGCCATCCACTCCGACGCCGGCCCCGCCGCCTCGCCAAGCGCGCGCGCGTCGAGCCAGAGGCGGGTCCGTCGCAGGAGCACGTCCTCGAGTCGTTTCGCCTTCTCGAATCGGACGGCGAACGCGACTTCCGCCTCGCGGAGCCCGAGGCCCCCCGGAAGATCGAGCGAACGGGGGTGCTGCGAAGCCAGGGCCGCAATGCCGGCTTCTCGCCCCACCGAGAGGAGGGAGTCGGCGGTGGCGCACGCCGGGACGCGGCGCCCGTCGCGGGCGACGATCCGATCGACGACGTGAGCCGCGAGCGCCCGGTGCGTCGTGTACTTCCCTCCGACGATACTGACGATGCGGTCCTCCTCCAGCAGCCGGTGCTCCCGCCGATTCGCCGAAGGGGCGCCGCCTCGCGACGCGCGGCCCGCGAGGGGGCGCACCCCCGCGAACGCGCGCACCGGCCGCGCCCCCTCGCGGAGAGCCGGCAACGCGCGCGAGGCTTCCTCCAGGAGGTAGCGGACATCGGCGGGCTCGGGTCCGACCTGATCGGGATCGCGTTCGTCGTCCACGTCGGTCGTGCCGATGACGGTGTGCGTGTTCCAGGGAATGACGAAGAAGACGCGGCCGTCGCGGCGCGCCGTGAGTAGGATCGCGCTCGAGACGAGCGACCCCTCCACCACGATGTGAGTCCCCCGCGTGCGGCGGACCACCGGCTCGACCCTGGGCCGACCGAGCGCGCGCACGCGGTCGGCCCAGGGACCGGCGGCGTTCACCACCCAGCGAGCCTCCACGGCCTCCTCGACGCCACGCTCCAGATCGGCGAGCCGGGCGCGCCATCCAGCCGAGGTCCGTTCCAGGTCGAGAACCTCGGTGTAGGTCCGGATCTCCGCGCCCGTCCGTTCCGCGGCCACCGCGGTCGCCACGCAGAGAAGGGCGTCGTCCATTCGCGCGTCGCGAAAGACGAAGCCTCCCCGAAGCCCCTTGGGTTTCAGCGCCGCTTCGAACCGGAGCGTGCCGGCGGCGTCGAGACGCCGGTGCGCGGAGAGCGGGTCGCGGCCCGCCAGCGCGCCGTAGAGCCAGAGCCCCGCGTGGAGCATCCAGGGCGGGCGTCCTTCGCCGCGGTAGACCGGAAGGAGAAACGTGAGGGGATGGACCAGATCGGGCGCGATGCGGAGAAGGATCGCGCGCTCGCGCAGCGCCTCGCGCACCAGCGGCACTTCACCGCGCTCCAGGTAGCGGATGCCGCCGTGGATCAGTTTCGAGGTGCGGCTGCTCGTCCCACCCGCGAGGTCGCCTCGCTCGGAGAGGAGGACCGACAGGCCGCGCAGCGCCGCGTCGCGCGCGACGGCCACCCCGTGAATTCCACCGCCGACGACGAGCAGATCGAGAATGACACCCTCCCTGGAGCGTGCGTCGCCACGAGCCTCCGTGCGCGTGGCCGCGCCGCCGAGTCTAGTCGACCAGGGCGCGCCGTCAACCCGCCCTGGCGCGCCCGCTCTGGCGCTCCCGCCCTGGCGCGCCCGCGAAAGCAGGGGGTCCCGGGGCATGGTATTCTTTCGCCATGACTCTTCCCTTGAAGGGCCGCTGGGCGCTCGTCACGGGGGCTTCCAGCGGATTCGGCGAAGCGATCGCGCGACGCCTCGCGGCGGAGGGGTGCCACGTGGCGATCAACGCGAGGCGCGCCGACCGTCTCGATCGCCTCGCGGCCGACCTCCGCGAGCGTCACGGCGTCGAAACGGAAATCCTCGCCTTCGACGTGCGCGACCGCGGATCGGTCGAACGGACCCTCGGCGCCGCCGCGGAACTCCTCGATCGCCTCGACATTCTCGTCAACAACGCCGGCGTCGCGCTCGCCCTCGATCCCGTTCAGAGCGGCGATCCCGCCGATTGGGACCAGATGATCGACACGAACGTGAAGGGGCTTCTCCACGTCACCCGCACCTGCCTTCCCGGCCTCGTTCGTCGCCGCGGAGGCGATGTCGTGAACATCGGCTCCGTGGCGGGACATCAGGTCTATGCGGGAGGCGCCGTCTACGCCGCGACCAAATTCGCCGTGCGGGCGATTTCCGACGCGCTCCGGTACGACGTTCTCGGCACCGGCGTCCGGGTCATCAACGTGGAGCCGGGGCTGGCCGAGACCGAATTCAGCCTGGTCCGCTTCAAGGGTGACGCCGATCGGGCGAAGTCGGTGTACAAGGGGGTGCGGCCGCTGGCGGCCGAGGACGTCGCGGACGCGGTGGCGTGGGCCGTGACCCGCCCCGCGCACGTGAACGTGCAGCAGATTCTTCTCATGCCGACCGACCAGGCGTCGGCTCACGCGCTCCACCGGAGGACTCCCTAGCCCATGCGACGCATCCTCTCGCCGATCCTCGCGGCATGCTTCCTCGTGGCCTCCTCCGCCCTGTTCGCCGGAGACCTTCCGCTCTGGAGCGATTCGCAGGGCAAGGGGGAGCCGGCGATCGTTCTCCTTCACGGCGCCGGCAGCGATCGGTCGCTATGGGACCTGGTCCTGCCCGCTCTCTCCAAGACGCACCGCGTCGTCCGCGTGGAACTTCCGGGACACGGCGCCTCTCCGATGATCGGGGAGATCACCGTGAAGGAAGTTGCACGCGCGGTCGACAAGGCGCTCGAGCGGGAACACGTGGAGCGCGCCCTGCTGGTCGGGCACTCCTACGGCGCCTGGGTGGCGCTGGAGGAAGCGGCGGCGAGCCCGAAGCGCGTGGCGGCCGTCGCGGTGATCGACATGGGTTCCTACACGCCGCAGGACAGCGCGCGGACCGCCGCCCTGGGGCGGTACATCGAAGAGCGCTATCCCTCGCTCGTTCGCGCGATCTTCGAGGTCATGTCGTCGGATCCGGTGGAGTCCGACTCCGCCGTGGTGCAGGCGCTTCGCGTGCCGCGGGAAGTCCTCTCCGCCTACCTGCGCGACGCGTGGCGCACCGACCTTCGCGACCGAATCCGGGAGATGGAGACTCCGATCCACATGATCGCGGCGGAGGGATCGTGGTCGGTCACGCAGCCCTGGGAGCGGGCCAGGCACCGCTTCGGATACATGACCGCGGGAACCGCCGAGGGATATCGGGTGCTCGGCTCGGGGCACCTCGTGATGCGGGACCGACCGGACACCCTGGCGACGATCCTCTTGAAGATCGCGGACGGGCTGCCGAAGCGCTGATCCCGATTCGCCGGATGGCGCCCGCCCTAGCGGCGCTCGAGCACGTGGTAGAGGTTGCCGTGCTCGCCGTATCGCTTCCACTCCAGCGGAAACGGCTCGAACCGATCCCAGTAGATCGCGGCGAGCCGGAACGGGCTCCTCTCCACCAGCCGGTCGAAGTCCTCCTGCGTCCAGTACCGGAGGAGATGATCCTCCTCGATCCGCCGGCGCCACTTCCCGCGCCGAGCGGTCACGACGCAATGCTGGTAGCTTCGCTTCGCCTCCGCGTCTTCCCGCTCCACCGACCAGGTGAGGGTCGTCGAGAGTCCGTTTCCGTTGTTCCCCCAGGGTCCGAATCGGGCCAGCTCGGGCGGTTCTCCGCCATAGGAGATCTGCACGACGTAGATCCCTCCCGGTCGAAGCATCTCTCCCATCCGCTCCAGATGCGACGCGAAGGGCGCGTCGTCCAGCAGGTAGCCGATGGAATTCACCGGGTGAAGGGCCGCGTCGAAGACGCCCGGGGCCCGGAAGGTCTCCATCTCGCCCGCGTAGGCCGCCCCGCCGAGCGGGCGGAGGCGCGCGTCGGCGAACGCCGCCATCTCCGCGCTCAGGTCGTAGCCGACCGCCTCGTAGCCGCGCCGGGCAAGCGCGTCCAGCATGCGACCCGTTCCGCAACATGGTTCCAGCAGGCGCCGCACCGGGCCGCGCGCGTGCGCGCGAAAGCAACTCTCGTAGAAATCGAGTTCGCGCGTCAGATCCCAGCCGAACGCGACCTCGTAGATCTCGGGGCTGGAGTAGAGCGCTGCTTCGGAGGCGGTCATGCGGAGAATGTGGGGCCGCGGGGTCTCCCGGTGCAAGAGGCGCCGTTCCCTCTACCCCGGCCGCGAATCGCGTGGTACGGTTCGGCGACATGAGCGACACCCCGCTTCGCATTGGCATTCTCTACGACGAGTGGTACGTGGATCGCAAGGCCACCGAGGCCGAGGCCGCCGCCGAGGCTTCGAACGGCTCGGCGCCCAAGCGGAAACGGCGCCGCGAGAAGTCGGACCGCGAGGAGATCCACGACGCGCTCGTGAAGCGCGGGCACACCTGCCGCTACCTCTGCGTCGACGGCCGCGCGCGGACACTGAAGGCGCTGGCGGGCACCGACGTCGACCTCGTCTTCAACCTCACCGAATCGTACGCCGGGGACGACACCAAGGACGTCCACCTGGCCGCCTATCTCGATCTTCTCGGACTTCCCTACACCGGCTCCGGGCCCGCGGGGCTCCACTTGGCGCAGGACAAGGCGGTCGCGAAGCGCCTCTTCGCGTTTCACGGCATTCGCACCCCCCACTTCGCGACGGTCTACCAGGGGCGGCTCCAGTGGGCGGACGACGTCCAGTTCCCGGTCATCGTGAAGCCGAAGCGCGAGGACGGCTCCATCGGAATCGAGTTCAACGCGGTCGCCGGCTCCATCAAGGAATTGATGGAACGGATCGACGCTCTCCATGCGGACCTCGACAGCCCCGTGCTGATCGAGGAGTACATCGAGGGGCGGGAGATCTACGCCGCCGTGCTCGGGAACGATCCGATGACCGCGCTGCCGCTCGTGGAACTCGATCTCGCGGGTGTTCCGGCGGGGCTCCCCCGGATCGCCGGGACCGAGGTGAAGTGGGAACGAGGCACCGAGGCGTACCAGAAGACGAAGCTGAGCGTCCCCGCGCGCCTTCCGGAAGATCTCACCGCCGCGATTCAGGAGACAGCCGTCCGGGCCTGCCGCGCCCTCGAGATTCGCGACTACGCACGGGTCGACCTCCGGCTCCGCGACGACGGCTCGTTCTACGTCCTGGAGGTGAATCCCAACCCCTGGCTCCACACCACGGCCGAATTCGCGATGGCCGCCAAGGATTCGGGCCGAGACCACGGCGCCCTGATCCAGGAGATCGTCGACCTCGCCCTGGCCCGCTACCGCGGAACTGTCCTCCAACCGTAGCGGTCGAGTTCGCATCCAATCGCGGGGATGAGATCCCGGGGGCTACCTTGACAGGCGTCCCCGATTTCGCGGAACATCCGGCCACTCGACGTCGTAGGTGTCGCAAGCCCAATAGCTTCATGCGCCCCCGAAGGGAATCCACCCACCAAGGAGAAATCGGATGAAGTTGTCACTGCAACACGCTTCCAGCATTCGACTTGTCGCGCTAGGTCTGACCCTCGCCATGACCCTTACAGCGCCGGTCGCCGCGGCCGCCCCCTCGAAGGAATCGACGGTGAAGCCGCCGCAGATCCAGCTCGACTTCGAGAAGTACACGCTCCCCAACGGCCTCGACGTGATCCTTCGCGAGGACCATCGGCTTCCGATCGTGGCCACGAACATCTGGTACCACGTGGGCCCGGCCAACGAGCTCCCCGGTCGCACCGGCTTCGCCCATCTCTTCGAGCACATGATGTTCCAGTCCTCCGGTCACGTGGGCGAGGACCAGTTCTGGAAGTACATGGAAGGCGCGGGCGCGTCGTTCATCAACGGGACCACCGACGCCGATCGGACGAACTACCTCAGCGACGTTCCCGCGAACCAGCTCGAGACGGCCCTCTGGCTCGAGAGCGACCGGATGGGCTTTCTCCTCGACACGATCACGGCGGCGTCGCTGGCCAATCAGCAGGACGTGGTGAGGAACGAGCGGCGCCAGAGCCTCGAGAGCGCGCCCTACCAGCTGGTGGAAGAGGCGATGCTGCAGACGGCGCTGCCGAAGGGGCACCCGTACTACGGCTACATCATCGGATCGCACGAGGACATCCAGGCCGCGAAGCTCGATGACGTCCGCGACTTCTTCAAGCGCTACTACTGCCCCAACAACGCCAGCCTCGTGATCGTCGGCGACATCGACAAGGTGAAGACGAAGGCGCTGATCGAGAAGTACTTCGGCTCGATCCCCCGCGGCGAGCCGGTTCCCGCGATCACGGCAACGACGCCCCCGATCACGGCGGAGCGTCGCGTCGCCATGACCGACAAGGTGACGCTCCCCCGCGTCTACATGCTCTATCTGACGCCCCCGATCTTCAAGCCGGGCGATGCGGAGGCGACCGTCGCCGCGAACATCCTGGGCGGCGGCAAGGCGAGCCGGCTGTACAAGGCGCTCGTCTACACGAAGCAGATCGCGCAGGACGTCACGGTCTCCCAGAGTTCCTACCTGCTCGGCTCCCAGTTCCAGGTGACGGCCACGGTGAAGCCGGGCCACACGGTGGACGAGGTCGAGGCGGCGATCGACGCGGAACTCGACCGGTTCGCGGCCGAGGGCCCGACCGCGGCCGAGGTCGCCGCGGCGCAGAACTCGATCTTCTCCGAGATCGTGACGAGCCTCGAGAGCTTCGGCGGATTCGAGGGCATCGCCGATCGGATGAACAAGTACAACCAGTTCCACAAGGATCCGGGATACCTGAACCAGGACCTCGCCCGCTATGGCGCCGTGACGGCCGAGAGCCTGAAGAAGTTCGCCCAGGAGCAACTCGGCAAGAACCAGCGGGTCGTGGCGCACGCCATCCCCGGCGAGAAGAAGCTCCCACCCGATCCCGCCGCGCCACCGAAGCCGACGGCCGAGGAGCAGAAGGTCACGTCGGCCGAGCCGTGGCGAAGCGAGCAGCCGAAGCCGGGCCCGGCTCCGACCGCGAAGCTCCCGCGCGCGAAGAAGTTCGGCCTGTCGAACGGACTCACGGTCTACCTCGTGGAGTCGAACCACCTCCCGATCGTCTCGGCGAACGTCGTCTTCCGCTCGGGAAGCGCGAGCGATCCGCAGGGCATGGCGGGCCTGGCTGGTTTCACGGCCTCGATGCTGGATGAGGGAACCTCGAAGCGTGACGCGATGCAGATCGCGGACGAGATCCACGCCCTCGGCGCCACGCTCGGGACCAGTTCCCAGGTGGACGGGAGCAGCGCTTCCACCCGTGCGTTGAAGGCGAACGCGCTCTCGGCGCTCTCGATCCTGTCCGATGTCGTGACCTCCCCCGCGTTCCCCGAGAAGGATATCGAGCGCGTCCGCAAGGAGCGACTGACGGCACTCATGCAGCAGCGCGACGCTCCGTTCCCGACGGCGATGCGCGTGATGAACGCCTGTCTCTTCGGACCGACGCACCCGTACGGCCACACCTCTCTGGGCACCGAGGCCGCGCTCCAGAAAATTGCCCGCTCCGACATGGAGACGTTCTACAAGAGTTCCTACAGTCCGAAGAACGCCGCGCTCATCCTGGTCGGAAACCTGACCGAGGCCGAAGCGAAGAAGCTGGCTCAGGACAGCTTCGGATCGTGGAAGGGCGATGCCGCCGCCACGTCGACGCCCCCCGAGGGCGCGATGACGAACGCACGCGTGGTGATCGTCGACAAGGCCGGATCCAATTCCACGGCCCTCCTCGTCGGCCAGTTCGGCGTGACCCGCTCGAACCCCGACTACGAGAAGCTCGACGTGATGAACACCGTGCTGGGTGGGCTCTTCTCGAGCCGCATCAACCTGAATCTGCGCGAGGACAAGGGCTACTCCTACGGCGCCTTCTCCTTCATCGGGCAGAATCGCGGCGTCGGACCGTTCATGGCGGGCGCCCAGGTTCGTGGCGACGTGACGGGACCGTCGGCCGAGGAACTCCTGAAGGAAGTGACGAAGATCCGGGACGGCGGCGTGACCGAGGAGGAACTGGCGCTGGCCAAGGAGTCGATCACGCGCCCCCTCCCCGCCAATTTCGAGACGACGGCGAGCACGGCCGGCACCATGGCCGGGCTCTACCTCTTCGAACTCCCGCTCGACTACTATGAGACGCTTCCCACGCGCGTGAACGCGATCACGGTGGCCGACGTGGCCACCGTCGCGAAGAAATACCTCACGCCCGAGCGGATGGTGGTCGTCGCGGTCGGCGATCGGAAGACGATCGAGCCGCAGCTGCAGAAGCTGAACCTCGGCGCCATGGCGATTCGCGACGCCGACGGCAACGAGGTGACTGCCTCCAGCAACTAGCATCGCCTTCCGTGCCGCTCCGGCGGCGCGGGAGATCAAAGCGAAGGGCCGCCTCGGCGCGAACCGGGGCGGCCCTCCTCGTTTCTCCGCGCGTGAGGCGCGCGTGCAGCGGCGGTGTTACTCCGCCCCGCCGGTTCCCGCCGACTCCACCTTCGGCGCGCCGCGGCGCACCAGGTAATCCTCGACGAAGAGAAGCCCGCCCTCCCCGGCCCGGCGAACGATGCTCAGGAGCTGCTCCATGCTGGAGACCTCCTCGAGCTGCTCGTTCACGAACCACTGGAGGAAATTCCGTGAGATGTGGTCCGACTCCACGATCGCGAGATCGACAAGGCCGTTGATCTGCTTCGTGACGGTGACCTCCCAGGTGACGGAGAGCTGCACCGCTTCCTCGGCCGTCTTGAAATTCGGCTTCGGCGCCGCGATCTGCGGGATGACCACGCGGCCGCCGGCATCGACGACGTACTGCACCAGCTTCATCGCGTGCATCCGCTCCTCGTCAGCCTGCCGGAGGAAGTGGGCTGCGAGCTCGGGAAGCCCTTCCACACCGAAGTGGCACCCGATGGCGACGTACTGCATCGACGCCCCGAACTCGTTTCCGACCTGAGTGTTCAGCGCATCGTTCATCTTCTGGCTCATGAGCATGGAATCGCTCCTCTCTCCCGGGCGCGCCGGGAAACAAAGTGTCCCCAAGGGGATTCGAACCCCTGTCGCCGCCGTGAAAGGGCGGTGTCCTGGGCCAGGCTAGACGATGGGGACCTGTTTGAACTGTGGGGCTCAGCGAAAAGTCTCACCAGAGCCGGGCCACTATACCCCACTCCGCCGTCCTCCGCTAGTCCGGCACCCCCGCCGCGGAGCTGGCTCGAACGAGCCAACGCTTTGGCGGGATCGACCCAATCTGCACTCCAGCCCGCTTCGACGGACATCTGTAACGGTATATTGTGCAATCGCCTAACCAATGCGCCTCTCGCGGCATGGCCCATGCTTTCTCTACTGGTCGGATGGAAGGGCATGGAGGCTGGGACGGCCAGGGAGGCCCAGTGTCCGGCGCGGGCCCGAAGGGGGTCCGGCGGAAGGAATCGAAGGGCGCCACTGGGGCGCCGAGGGGGGAAGCGTTGAACGCGATCGTGGTGGCACTCTACGTCGGTCTGGTGGTGCTCGCGGGGTCGGCCTCGATGGCCGCGGCGGGCGCTCCGGATCTTTCCGTGGGAGCGCTGCCGCTTCTCTTCTGGCTCCTCGCGAATCTGCTCGGCGAGATTCTCTGGCTGCCCGCGCCCAAGGGCCGCGGGTACCTGAGCATGGCGAACGCGGCGAACTTCGCGACGCTCCTGCTCCTCCCCGTGGCGCTGGCGGTCCCGGTGACGGCGGCCGCCGGATTCCTCGCCGACCTGATCTTCCGCCGCCGCGCGTGGTACCGGGCGCTCTTCAACGCCGGCATGTGCGCTGTCACGGTCTACGTCGCGTCCGAGGTATTCCGGCGGACCGGCGGGTCGAGCGGATCGCTCGAGGCGCTCACCTCGCCGCTCAACGCGCTGCCGCTTGCCGCGGCGACCGCGGCCTACTTCCTGGTGAACACCTGGCTCGTCTCCGGAGTCATCGCGCTCCACCGCGAGCACTCGGTGTGGACCGTCTGGCGCGAGAGTTTCGCCTTCTCCTACGAGCTCGTGGGCGTGGTGGTGCTCCACCTGCTCGGCTTCGTCTTCGCGGCGCTCTTTCACGCCTTGGGCTACATGAGCGCCTTCGTGGCCGTCCTCGTGACCTACTTCGTTCGCGACGCCTACGTCCGCTACACGGCCGACACGATCAGCCGTCCCGCGGCTTCGGCGCCGACTCGCGGCAAGGCGTCTCATCCCATGACGAACCCATGACGGTCGGGTAGTCCGAGAGGCTCCCGCCGTCTCCGCGGCGCCGGTGCGACCCCTTCTCGCCGGCGCCGCTTCGTTTTGGAAGACGCGCCGACGCCCCTCCGCCCCGGGAGTCCCCCGTTGCGCGCCCTCTCCGCGCGGGCTAAACTCGTCAGTTCACCTGCCAATCACGCGCATCGCGCGCTACCTTCGGAGGAGTCATGGAGAAGTTCGACGGCGTCGATTTCATGGAGATCGACAGCCTCTTCAGCGAAGAAGAAATCCTCATCCGCGACACCGCGCGGAAGTTCGTCCAGGACAAGCTGATGCCGATCATCGAGAAGCACAACCGCGACGCGACGTTCCCGAGCCACCTGATCCCGGAGATCGGCGAGCTCGGCTTCCTCGGCGCGAATCTCGAGGGCTACGGCTGCGCGGGTCTCAGCAACGTCGCCTACGGGCTCATCATGCAGGAGCTGGAGCGTGGCGACAGCGGGTTCCGCTCGTTCGTCTCCGTGCAGGGCGCGCTCTGCATGTGGCCGATCTACGAGTACGGCACCGAGGAGCAGAGGAAGAAGTACCTGCCGAAGATGGCCACCGGTGAGCTGATCGGCTGCTTCGGGCTCACCGAGGCGGACTTCGGCAGCAACCCGAGCGGCATGCTCACGACGGCCCGGAAGGACGGCAACAGCTACATCCTGAACGGCAGCAAGATGTGGATCACGAACGGCGGCGTGGCCGACGTCGCGATCGTCTGGGCGAGGCTCGACGGCCGCATTCGCGGCTTCCTGGTGGACCGGGGAACGCCCGGCTATTCCACGTCGGACATTCACGGAAAGTGGTCCCTCCGCGCTTCGGTGACCTCGGAACTCTCGTTCCAGGACTGCAAGATCCCGGAGGAGAATCTCCTGCCCAAGGCCGAGGGCCTGAAGGGTCCCCTCGGCTGCTTGAACCAGGCGCGCTACGGCATCGCCTGGGGCGGCATCGGCGCGGCCATGGCCTGCTACCACGAGGCGTTGAGCTATTCCAAAACACGCATCCAGTTCGACCGTCCCATCGCGGGCTTCCAGATGGTCCAGGAGAAGCTGGCGTGGATGATCCGGGAAATCACGAAGGGGCAGCTACTCGTGCTGCAGCTGGGGCGCCTGAAAGACCAGGGGAAGGCCAAGCCGCACCACGTCTCGCTCGGGAAGATGAACAACGTGCAGGTGGGGCTCCAGTGCGCCCGGCTGGCGCGGGAGATCCTCGGCGCGAACGGAATCACCGACGAGTACCAGTGCGGGCGACACATGTGCAATCTCGAGTCGGTCTACACCTACGAGGGAACGCACGACATCCACACGCTCATCATCGGCGAGGCCATCACCGGGATTCCGGCGTACAAGTAGCGGCGGCTGGAGCGGCCGCGGCTGGAGCGGCGCCTAGGGCCGCCGCTTCCCCGCGAGCGAGAAGCGCGGCTCCGGCAGCTTGAAGACCGCCAGGTAGACGGCGACGAGCCCGAGCGCCAGCGAGCCGGCGGCGACAGGAACGAATCCGCAGGCGTCGATCAGCGGCCCGCAGAGGGCCGCGGCGACGACGAGGATCGGCGTGGCGATGGCGGGTACGAGCGCGAGGTAGGACGTGTTGTCCTCGTGCGGCGAGTAGGCCATCGACAGGTTGTACATCGCCAGCCGGTCGCTGACGATGTAGACGCCCAGCGCGAACGCGGTCGCGTAGTACCACGGCCGTGTGTCGCCCAGGATGGCGGTCGCCAGTCCGACCGTAAATGCCACGGTCGCGATGACCGACACCTTCGCGTATCCGTAGCGATCCCCGATCGCTCCCGACAACAGGCTCCCGGCCATGTTTCCCGCCATGCAGACCGCCGTGTAGATCGCCGAGTCCTTCGCCTCCAGCCCGAACCGCTTCTCCGCCCAGATCGGGTAGAAGGCGGTGAGGACCGGCCACCCCGCGCCCAGCATGTAGATTGAAAGATAGGTTCGGATTCCGCCGCGGTCGGACAGGATCTCGCGCGTGTGGCGGACGATTCCCCGCAGCGGATTCTCTTCCTCGGCTAGCACGCCCGCCTCCTCGACGACGGGCGCGAAGAAGATACCCCCGATCGCCATCGCGGCACCGCTGATCGCGAATCCGATTCCGTAGTTCGCCGGGAACGGCATCCCGCCGCCGATGATCTTGCTCGCGACCCAGCCGCCGACCGCGCTCATCATGGTCTGAAAGAAGAAGAGCATTCCGAACGAGCGGGCTCGAAGCTCCGGACGCGTGACCTTCCCGATGAAGTTGATCCAGACCGGGATGAGGAAACCCATCCAGATCCACGCGAGCCCCCATCCGGCCAGGAGCACGGCGATGTCGACCGCGGGAGAGATCCGGGGCCCCGCCATGAACCACGCGGCCGTGAGGAGCCAGGGGATGGCGGTGACGACGTGCGCCACGATGACGAAGCGCTTCCGATGGACCATTCGCCCCGTGAAATGAGCGGCGAAGATCCCGGGGATTCCGGTGGCGATCAGGAAGAGGACCGGGAGCGCGCTGACGGTCG